>JACCQX010000113.1 GCA_013813905.1 Chloroflexota bacterium | reverse complement strand
GCATCGCGTGGCATGAAGCCTGAGTGGCGGCTTGGCTGATGAGCGCCGCGCCTTGGACTTGAGCGGCCCGACGATGGACAAGCTGGTGCGCGACCTGGTGCCGCAGCAGCTGGCGGCGAAGGGCGTTGCGGCGCGGGTGTCGCGCTACGACGACGCGGCGTTCCTGGAAGCGCTGCGCGCGAAGCTGGTCGAGGAGAGCGTCGAGTACTACGCCGCTCGGGACGATGCCGAAGCCATCGCTGAGCTGGCCGATGTGCTGGAGGTGGTCCTGGCGCTGGCCGCGATGCACGGCGCGGATGCCGCTGTCCTGGAGGAAGCTCGCCGCTCGAAACTGGCGGCCCGCGGCGGCTTCCGCGAGCGGTTCCGGCTGATGACGGACGGCTGACGCGCCCGCTCAGCGGTGTTTCCGCCACTCATCACACGGGGTGATGGTATCCGCGGAAAGGGCCCGATCCCCGCCACTCATCACCCCGGGTGATGTATCCAGACACTAGACCGCCACGAAGGACTTGGAGAACGTGTTGGCGGTCCCAGGCAGGGTGCTCCACGCTCAGCAGCACTCGTCTCAGCGGTTTTCGCACCTCGGCTGGACGTCCCGGGTCGGTGGTTGGTGGTGGATTTTTGACTACCATCATCGGGGGTGATATGTGGCAGAAGTCGACCCTGCGGCCTCCGGCTCGCTCGGTGGATGGCACGCCACAAGCCCGCCGGGGCCCTCTCGGCGAGAGCGTGCGACCATACCGGCATGGCACCTGAACTCCGATACACCGACGCTGAGTGGCGGGCGCGGCTCACGCCCGAGCAGTACGAGGTCCTCCGACGCCACGGCACGGAGCGGGCCTTCACGGGCGAGTATGTCGATACCAAGACCGACGGCACATACCGCTGCGCAGGTTGCGCGGCGGAGCTCTTCGCTGCGGACACCAAGTTCGAGTCGGGCACCGGCTGGCCCAGCTTCACGGAGCCGGCCGTGGCCGAAGCAGTAGAGCTGCGCACAGATGAGAGCTACGGCATGATCCGTACGGAGGTGCTCTGCCGGCGGTGCGGCGGGCACCTCGGTCACGTCTTCGACGACGGCCCGGGTCCCTCGCGGCAGCGCTACTGCATCAACTCGGCGGCGCTCCAGCTCGACCCGAAGTAGCCGGCCCCCGCCAGGGGCATCCGCCCAGGCAGGATCGCCGGCCGAGCCACTACCGGATCCGATCGGGTGGCACCCGGACGCGTGCTACACTCCCCGTTCGCCCATCACCTGTCGGCGTGCGTCAACGCGCGCCCTGCTGGCGGCTCGATCCGCCCATCCCGAGGAGTGCATGAGCTTCAACTCGCTCACTGAGAGCCCCAGCTCCAACCAGGCCATCAACGCGACGCGCCTCAAGCGACAGCTCACCGAGCAGGCCATCGCCGCCGCGACCGCTGCGGATTGGATCGCTGCTGCGGAGATCAACCAGCGCATCCTGGAGGCCGGTCCAGACAGCGAGGCCGAGAATCGGCTGGCCAAGGCTTACTGGGAACAGGGCGAGCTGGCCCAGGCGCGTGAGCACTACCAGGCCGCGTTGGCCATCGATCCCACCAGCCGCATAGCCGAGCGCAACATCAACCGCCTTCGGGTGCTCATGGCCGAAGCCGGCAAGAAGACCATCGCTGCCAAGCCAGGCAGCAAGGCGCCCGTAAGCATCTTCGTTGAGGAGACCGGCAAGACCGGCTTCGCGCACCTGGTCGATCTCGTAAGCCCGCGGGAGTTGGCACAGGTCAACCCGGGCGACCTGGTGGAGCTCGCGCCGGAGGGCCCCCGATTGGCCGCCAGCTCGAACGGCAGGCACATCGGCTACTGCGAGCCGCGCGTCGCAGCGCGACTCCTCAAGCTGGTCGCGGAGGGCAACAAGTACGCTGCCGGCGTGACCAGCCTGGGTGACCGCGACGTCCGGCTCATCATTCGCGAGGTCTACCAGGATCCCCGCAACTTCGGCAAGGTCTCCTTCCCGACCGCGGCCAAGATCAGCGACCTGCGGCCCTACACCAAGGGCACCCTCGTGCGCGAGGAGATGGAGCTGGAGGACCTGGAGCTCGACGAGGACGACGATGAGGTCCAGGACATCGGCTCCGTGCTGCCGGTCGAGGTGACCGTCGATGAAGCCTTCGAGGCCGAGGACTCGGACGACCTCGAGGAGAGCTGAGCTCGAGCGCCGGCGCTGATGCGCACCACCGCTGAGGCGGGACTCTGCCGTACCACCGCTATCGTTACGGATCATCGCGGGAGCTGCCTTCGCGGGGTTCCGCGGTCGGATCATCGGCCCGAGACTCGTTGGCGCCAGCCTCGGCGCCGGGATCGGCCCCGCCACTGATACTGATGGTAGATCTGACCGCTATGTCACCAACGGTTGCTCTGAGGTCAGGTTCCTCGACCGACGCGGGCTGCGCCGTGAGCCTCCCTCGCTCGAAGGAGGGTCGGTCGGGCTTCTGCCGGGCCCCATACCGCCTGCGTGGCCCGGTCCCCACGGTCGTTCTCGCCATGTTCCCGCCAGGCGAAAGTTGGTTCGGTAACTTGGCTCGGACTGGCAGTATCCGAGCCGTTGTCGGCTCATTTGTTAGCCCAACGCGGCTTCTTCACTACCCTTTGCGGCCGTTGCTGCCGCGTGCGACCGGCTTAGTGAACTTCACTTAGCGCCCGCCGCACGGGAATATGAGTGAAACCCCTGCCTCTGGCGCGACGACGGGCGTAGCGCCACGAAGTCACGCCGCTAGACTCACCAGCCATGGCCGCGCCGCGAACGTCGTTGATGAGACCGCACCAAGGACCCATCCTGCCGGTATTCGAGCGGCTCGCTCCGCCACCGCCGGAGAACGTCGTGGCGGCCGAGATCGACGCACGCACCTTCGGCGGGGACATCGTCATCGAGCTCCACGGTCGCGGCGCCTGGATCGCTCGGGGAGCGGTCAACCGGCTGCGGCGGGTCTATGACGTGGAGTCGACCGCCCTCACCCGACTTCAGGCGGAGCTGGTCTTGCGACCGCCGGACCTGCGTCACCTGGATGCGGCGCTCGAGACGCTGGCCATCCATCCGCGCGGGGGCATGGGTCTGCGTCAGGCGATCCTGGAGCCGTTCATGTCGACCTGCGCGACGTGCGGCCGCCCAGTCATCGTGGACGAGTACCTGTGGCAGGCCGAGGCGTCCGTGCCTGCCCGCAAGTCGTACCACTGCGACGGCTGCGGCGACCGGTCGCGGTCGTCGGATGGCAGGACGGTTCCCGTGGACCCTGACGATATCCGTCGCGCGCAGCGCATGAGCCGCGCGGCGAATGCCTCGCGGGAGCGACTGCGCGGCCGGTTTCCGGCGCCGGAACCCGGTCATCCGCTGCCCGGCCAGCTACTGGACCTGTACACGCCACGGACACTCGAGGCCTTCGCCATATTGACGGAGCGCCTGGATCTGGACCTGCGGGCCGCGCCCATCAAGGCCGCGCTCCAACTGGCGCTGGTGCATACCCTGCTTCCCGGTTCGCGGCTGAACCGCCAGCCCGGCCGTCTCCAGGCGCTGCGCATCTCCGCCGGCAACCTGCGCCCGCCCATCGATCGCGGCTGGCGAGAGCGCAATCCGTGGCTCCTGTTCGAGGATGGGCTGCGGCATGTGCGCTCCTTCGTCCAGCGCCTCGAGAGCGTGCCGGGTGGCTCCATCCAGGCCCGCTTCGGCGGCGACCTGACCGCGCTGGTCGATGGATCGTCCA
>JACCQX010000111.1 GCA_013813905.1 Chloroflexota bacterium | reverse complement strand
CCGCGCGCGCCAGCCGGCAGGAAGGGCAGGGAGATCAGCGCATCAGCGCCGGACACGAAGCTCACCGGCCGCCGGTCCGCCAGGGCGGCTGAGACAGCCGGGTGGACGCCGTCCAGGTCGATCGGCGCGTGGTCCGCGCCATCCGCGCCCGTCTCGCCGCTCCAGCCCACCGGTACCAGGCCGGTGCCTTCGGCATCGAGGAGGTGGATGGACACGTGGGAGGTATCCGTGGCGGCTCGGGCGTGCTCGGCAAGCATCGCCAGCTTGATGTCCAGCGGGCCGCCACGAGCCACCACCCGTGCCGCGTCCAGCAGGCTGACAGACGGCGCGGTGGACTGCGGCAGATCCGTCACCGATCGATGATACCGGGCAAACGGCGCGTTCTCGCGTGGAGTCGACGGACCGACCTCGTCGGGTACTTCTAGGCGCCGGCCGCCTCCGCGACGGCCAGCCAGCCGGCGTAGGCGGTCGGGTCAACATTGCCTCCGGAGAGGAGACACACGACAGGGCCATCCGCCGGCAACTCTCCTGCGTGGAAGAGCCATGCCGCGAGGGCGGTCGCGCCTGACGGCTCCAGGACGATGCGGGCCAGACGCTGCGCACGCAGCATCGCGCGCATGATCTCCATCTCCTCCACGACGACCACGCCGTCCAGCCAGTGACGAAGGTGACGGAAGGTCAGCCGGCCCAGAGCCGTGGTGCGCATGCCGTCCGCGCTCGTCCGGGCCGTCTGTGCCGGGCTCCAACTGACGATCCGATCCTCGTCCAGCGACTGACGGGCGTCCGCGGCGAGGGCCGGCTCGACACCCATGACCGTGGCGTCCGGTCGCAGCGACTTCACCGCCGTGGCCACCCCCGAAGCGAGGCCGCCACCGCCGATGGGCACCAGCACGGTGAACGGCCCGGCCGGGAAAGTGCCACCGGGGGGATCCTGAAGTTCGGTGATGTCCTCGACGATCTCCAGGCCAGCCGTGCCCTGACCGCTGATGATGTCGCGCTGGTCGTAGGAGTGGATGAAGGCCAGCCCGTCGGACTCCGCGAGGTCCCTGGCCCGCCCGACGCGCTCCTCGCTGGAGGGGCCGACCAGCACGATCTCCGCCGCGTCGCTCTCTACACCTGCCACCTTGACCTGGGGCGTATCCGAGGGCATCACCACCACGGCACGCAGGCCGAGCAGCCGTGCCGCGCGCGCGACGCCCTGGCCATGGTTGCCACTGGAGGCCGTGACCACGCCACGGGCCCGCTGCGCGGGGGATAGCAGGCTCAGCGCGTTGTATGCGCCGCGCAACTTGAATGCGCCGATGGGCTGGAGGTTCTCCGGCTTGAGCCAGGCCCGTGTCCGTCCCCGAGGATCGCCCAGCAGCGGCATCCCGAAGCGCAGCAGCGGCGTGCGCAGGGTGATGCCCCGCAAGCGCTCCGCGGCCGCGCGGATCTCGTCCAGCGCCACGAGCGGCTCCTCCTCGAGCGCGGCACGCAGCTCCTGGCCAGCGCGAAGGTCCTCGGACGTCGGATGCACGCCGGTATACTGCCTTGCAGGCGCACGTCACGCCACCGCGAGGAGCACTCGACCGCCCGTGCCGCAGGCCACCCCGACCACCGAGCGACCACCGGCCGTGGAAGGGCCTGCGGGTGGCGCGGCAGGGTCCGAAGGCCGTGTGGCCCCGCGTCGCGCCTCCAAGGTCGACGGCCTGCGGCCGACGTACGGTTTTGATGACGTTTCGCTGGCGCCCGGCACGGAGACCATCGAGCCGTCCGAGGTCGATCTTGCGGTGGAGTTTTGCGGCCTCTTCCTGAGCATCCCCGTCCTGGCCTCAGCCATGGACGCGGTGGTGGATGTGCGCTCCGCGGCAGAGCTGGCGCGCTTGGGCGGTTTGGCCGTGCTCAACCTGGAGGGTCTGCAGACTCGCTACGAGGATCCTGCCTCCGTGCTGGAGAGGATCGCGTCCGTGCCGGAGGGAGAGGTCCAGGAGCTGCTCGCTGCGGCCTATCTGGAGCCGGTCCGAGAGGAGCTCGTCGCGCGGCGGCTGGCGGGATTATGTGCCGCCGGATCCTCGGTCATGGTGGCGGCGACGCCCGGGGCCGCTCGTCGCTGGGGACCCTTCTGTGCGCAGCATGGCGCCGACGTCTTCCTAGTGCAGTCCCAGGTCTCCTCGGCGCGTCACCTGGCCTCGGGCTACGACCCGCTGGAGCTGGCGGAGTTCACGCGGTCGATGGGCATCCCGGTGGCCGTCGGCAACACCACGTCCTACGAGGCGGCGTACCAGTTGATGGGCCAGGGCGTGGCGGCCGTCTTCGTGGGCGTCGGGCCGGGCGCCGCCTGTACCACCCGCGAGGTCCTGGGCATCGGGGTGCCGCAGGTCACGGCCATCGCAGACGTGGCCGCCGCGCGTGACGCCTTCTTCGATGACACCGGGCGCTATGTCGCGGTGGTGGCGGATGGCGGCATGCGCCGGGGCGGGGAGCTGGCCAAGGCCATCGCTGCCGGCGCGGACCTGCTGATGTTGGGTTCGCCCCTGGCGCGCGCGGCAGAGGCGCCGGGCCGCGGCACGAACTGGGGCATGGCCGCTCCCTCACCGACGCTGCCGCGCGGCACTCGCATCCGCGTCGGCACGGCGGGCACGATGGAACGCATCCTGTTCGGGCCGGCGTCCGTGACGGACGGCTCGGAGAACCTGATGGGCGCTTTGCGCCAGTCGATGGCAGCCCTCGGCGCTCGGGACCTGCGCCAGATGCAGCGAGTCGAGATGGTGGACGCACCCTCCGTCGCCTCCGAGGGCAAGTCCTGGCAGCAACGGGGACGGTAGGGCGTATCAGAGAAGGTGGCGCACCTCGGTTGGGCAGCGTTTCTTGGCGGGCAAGGCCTCTGCCTAGGAGGTCGGCCCTGCA
>JACCQX010000108.1 GCA_013813905.1 Chloroflexota bacterium | reverse complement strand
CGGATCTTCTCGGCATCCTCGTCCGAGATCTCCGTCCCGAACTCCTCCTCCAGGCTCATGATGAGCTCCACGAGGTCGAGAGAGTCCGCGTTGAGGTCGTCGACGAAGGACGATTCAGGCTTGACCTCCTCCTCGTCCACCCCGAGTTGCTCAACTACGATCTTCTTGAGGCGGTCGTAGGTCGAAGCCGTCACCGATGCTTCCTCCTGTCGGGGGGTCGAATGCCCCCTGTCGTTCACGGCCGGCGGGATCCTGGTCCCGCCATCGGGCTCTATTGCCCGGTCCCGCCTTCCGCGACGCGCCCGAGGACGCCGTTGGTGAGGCGCCGAGCCGGTTCGCCACTGTAGGTCCGAGCGAGTTCGACCCATTCCGAGATCGCCACCCGGGCCGGCGTCGTCGGGCAGTGTAGCAGTTCACCCAGCGCGGAACGCAACAATGCGCGGTCGATACGAGCCAGTCCCACGACCGGGAAGGCGGGCGCCACGACCTCGATGCGCGCGTCGATGGCGTCGCGATAGCGCATCACGGCGGCCACCAGACGCCGCGCGTGGGCGGCGGCTTCCGGAGCCGTCCCCTCGTCCGCGATGCGTCGCTCGAGCACCCGTATGGCGGTGCGCTGCCCGAAGTCTGCCTCGAACACGGCGCTCAGCGCCAGGCGGCGGCCTTCGCGCTCGGCGCGGTGCCCTTCCGGGCCGGTCCGTCGCGCGGCTGAGTCAGACGCCGGCGACCCGGGCCCTGAGCCGGCCCCCTCGCCGCTGTTCATGGGTCCGGCGCCAGCGCGGCGGCGATCCTTTCCGGTATCCGTGCGCCCGCCGCGGCAGCGCCCGCGGCGACCGCGTAGCCGATCATCCGCCGCCGGGCGCGGCCGTGCGTGATGAGCACCGTGCCGTTGACACCCAGGAGCGGTGCGCCGCCAAGGCGCTCGTAGTCGAAGCGCGAGCGCATCCGGCGCAGGCCGGGACGCATGAACAGGTAACCCACCGGTCCCAGCGGCCAGCGGCGGAACTCCGTGCGCAGCATGTCGAAGATGAAGCCGCTCACACCCTCGAAGAACTTGATGGTGACGTTGCCCACCGACGCATCGCACACGACCACGTCCGCCGGGTGATGCGGCAGGTCCTTGCCCTCGACGTTCCCGATGAAGCGCAGGTCGCTGTCGGCCAGCAGCTTGGTCGCCTCCTGGACGCGCGCTTCGCCCTTGCCGCCCTCCTCACCGATGGAGAGCAGGGCCACGCTGGGATCCGCCACACCCAGCACCTGCGCGCTGTAGATGGCGCCCATCCGCGCGTACTGCGCCAGGTTCAGGCCGCTCGAGTCGGTCGTGGCCCCGATGTCGAGGAAGACGAAGGGCCCTCGATCGGTGACCATCTGGACCGCCAGAGCGGGGCGGTCGACGCCGCGCAGACGACCCAGATGCAGGATGGCCGAGGCGACCGCCGCGCCCGTGTGACCGGCCGTCACCACGGCGTCCGCCTCTCCGGTGCGGACGAGACGCATGGCCACGTTGATGCTCGCGTCCCGCTTGCGCCGGACCGCGGCCGCGGGATGCTCCTCCATGGCCACCGACTCGGAAGCCTGCACCAACCGAACGTGGGCCGGCAGGTCGTCCTCGAGGAATGGTCGCAGGCGCTCCTCGTCGCCCACCAGCAGAAGGTCGACCGCCGGATGGTCGACGGCCCAGGCCATGGCGCCCCGGACGATCTCCTCCGGCCCGTGATCGCCACCCATGGCATCTACCGCCACGCGCAGACGCACGGGCGAACGGGACTCCGGCCCAGACGACATGGTCCTCAGGTCCAACGGATCGACCACGGCGCCGTCAGTCCCTCACCGGCGCCGGGGTTTCGGTCAGGCGCGCCCGGAGTCCGCGGGGCGCGCCTGGCGGATGCGCACGGCCTCGCGACCGGCATACCAGCCGCAGGCCGGGCAGGCATGGTGGCTCCGCTTCATCTGGTGGCAGTGCGGGCACTCCTCCAGCTGGGGCGCCGAGATCGCCAGGTGAGCTCGTCGATCGCCTTTCCTGGCGTGTGATACGCGTCGCTTGGGGACTCCCATGGTCCTGTCAGTGCTCCTTTCGGTGGTTCGTCTCGTGGCCGGTATCGGCCGCCCGCGGGGAACGGATGATGCTACCGCTCAAGCTGCTCACGGAGCGCGGCCAGACCGGCCAATCGCGGATCCAAGCCGTCCTCGGGATGACCATGACCGAGATCTTCGTTTTGATCCGCCCCGCAGATGAGGCAGAGCCCGCGGCAATCCGGCCGGCAGAGCGGCGCGATCGGCTCCGCCAGTGATATCGCGTCGCGGACGGCCGAGGCCAGATCGAGCTCGTGATGCTCGTCGAGGCGCAGGGCATCGGGCTCCGTGGAGGTGTCCAGCGGCTGCCCCGAGTCGATGTCCAGGAGCGGCAGCGCTTCCTCGTGGATCTCGACGCTGATAGGCGCCGCCACCGGCACGAGGCACCGGCTGCAGCGCTCCGCCACGGAGGTATCAAGGCGACCGTGAGCCAGGATCGAGCGCCCAGTGCGGGATAGCTTCACCTCTCCGCGGATGGGCGCCACCAGCTCCAGATCCTCGGCGATGGGCAGCGATCCCACGTCCACGGGATAGGTGCGCGAGGTGCCTGGCACGGACCGTAGCAGACCCGCCACGTTATAGCTGAGCATGGCTCTTCTGTTCGGCGGTGGCTCCACCGGCGGCACCGTCGTGCGAGCCGTTGGACGAGTCGGAGGGGTAGCGCTCATCGAGCAGCGCCAGCCCCTGCTTGATGCTCTGGAGCGCCTTGATGCACTCGCCCTCGAGCCTGATGAGCACCTCGGCGGCGTACTGATCGGCGCCACGGCGGATCTCGTCGGCCTCCACGTCGCCCGCCGCGATGATCTCCCGCGAGCGTACCTCCGCGGCCCGCGTCAGCTCCCGCTCTTCGATCAGGAAGGCAGCCTGCTCCTGAGCACGGGCCAGGATCCGTTCCGCCTCCTCCTGGGCCCTCTCTACCAGACGACTGGTCTCCTCGTTGACGCGTTTGGCCTGGCGCACCTCCTCGGGCACAGCGACGCGCAGCTGGTCGATCAGATCGAGTGCTGCCACTTGATCCACGATCACGCTGTTGGTCATGGGCATCCGCCGGCCGTTCGCAAGCAGGGCTTCGAGGCGCTCGACGAGGAAGATGATGTCGATGGGGACGTGCCTCCGGGTCTGGGTCGCGTCGATCGTAACACTCCGCTCACTCGATCTTCCCTTCGATGGGCCCCGGGCCTCCCAGGTGCCCCGCGCGTCGGTCGATGCCAGACCGTGGCCGGAGGGCTGCCGTAGACTGTCGCCGTGACCGCCCGGATCCTGTTCGTCGTCGGCAACAGCCGTTCGGGCACGACCCTTCTGGGCCGCCTCCTGGGGCGCCATCCAGACGTTTTCCGGTTTCGTGAGTTGCACTTCTTCGACCGTTTCTGGTCGCCTGACGCGCCTCGGCGTCGCTTGTCGATACGAGAGGCGACAGGGATCGCTGTGGGTCTCTGCCGAAGGCAGGAAGGCGATCCGTCGCATTGCCGCTCAGAGGCGGGGGCCCTGGTGGCATCGATACCGGACGAGACTCGCACCGCAATGACCGTCTTCTCGACATACATGCGCCACGGCGCGGCCAAGAGGGGGCGTTCCATCCCCTGCGAGCAGACTGGCCGAAGCGTCTTTTACATCGACGACATCATCCGAGAGCTCCCAGAAGCGCGGATCGTCGGTATCGTCCGCGACCCTCGTGACGTTCTCCTGTCACAGAAGCGCAAGTCCCAGGCGCGGAAGGACGTCAAGAGCTGGGGGCTGCGCTTCCGGCAGTACCTGACCTATCACCCCATCAGCACCAGTGCCCTGTGGGTCTCCACCGTCCGTGAAGGCGACCGGCGGGCCGGTCAGCCACAGCTGCATACCGTCCGATATGAGGACCTGCTGCGCGACCCAGCGACCGTCGTGGCCCGCATGTATGCGCACTGCGGGCTGGATTACGAGGCGCGTGTCCTCGACGTACCGCACGTCGGCTCATCGAATACCCCGAACCGGGCGGGTGCCGTGGGCGTCGATCCCAGCCGCACCGGGAGGTGGCGCGAGGGGGGCTTGGACCGGGCGGAAATCTACCTCTGCGAGCTGATCGCCGGCCGGTGGATGCGCCGGCATGGATATGGACTCAGCGGCATCGGACCCGACCTGCCGCGGCTATGGCTTCACCTCCTCACTATGCCCCTCCGTACAGGTTCCGCGTTGATGCTTCACGCGGCCAGCATGGAGGACGTGATAGGGGCGCTCAGGCGTCGACTCGGCGCCTGATCAGCCGCTCGGGACAGACAGCCGGCGGGCCACCGCCGGCGGCACCATCCCGCTCACATCACCGCCGAAAGCAGCGATCTCGCGCACCAGGCTGGAGCTGAGATAGGCGTGCTCCAGGGCTGTCATGAAGAAGACCGTGTCGATGGCGGGCCGGAGCTTGCGGTTGGTGTGCGCCATCTGCATCTCCGATTCGAAATCGCTCACGGCGCGCAAGCCGCGGACGATGAAGCTCGCTTCCAGGCGGGTCGCCAGATCGACCGTGAGCCCGTCGAAGGTCAGCACCTCTATCCGTGCCGCGACGCCGGGTGCGCTCTCCGCCACGACCGAGCCGATCTCCGCGGCGCGATCATGCGCAGCGGCCGTGACCGATTTGCGCGGATTGACCAGGACCGCCACGATCAGCCGATCGAAGGCGCCTGCAGCACGTTCCATGACGTCGAGATGGCCCAGCGTGACGGGATCGAAGGAGCCGGGATAGACGGCGGTGCTCATCGTGCGACGGTTGCCTCCGGACTCTTGTCGGGTCGATAGTAGGACAGACCGGTCTCCCCGAAGCGCTTGCGGCGCTCCAGGATGAGCTGGCCCGCCCGTTCGGGCGGATCGTCGCGCCAGGGATGCTTGGCCACCACGATGGCGTCCGCGCCGATCCAGCCGAGCTGCAGGTCACCGAGTCGTGCGAGCGTGGCCAGGAGCGCCTTCCGCTCGGCGTAGGGCGGGTCGACCAGCACCGCCCCGAAGGGCCCGTCCAGCGCGGCCACGCCTTCGGCCAGCACGGTCAAGACGTCGCGCCGAACGAGGTGGCCTCGGGAGAGGCCGGCCCGCCGCAGGTTCTCGGCGATGACCCGGGCGGCCTCCGGATCGCGTTCCACGAAGACGGTTCGCGGGGCGCCGCGGCTCAGCGCCTCGATGCCGGCCGCCCCGCTGCCCGCGAACAGATCGAGGAAGGCCACCGGCCAAGCGGGTGCCAGCGCCACCTCCAGGGTCCCGAAGAGGGCCTGCTTGATGCGGTCGGAGAGCGGCCGGGTGCCGGGACCTGGCGCCAGCAGCCGGACGCCCTTGGCGCTGCCGGTCACGACACGACCGGCCTCAGCCACCGGGCGCTCCGGACGCTGAGGCGATCTCCAGCACCTCACCGGCCCCCACCTGCTGTAGCCAGCCCGTGGCCAGTTCGGCGGCCAACGCCTCATTCCCCGGTCGAAGCTGCCCGTTAGCGTCGACGATGGCCTCGGCCGCCTCCCGAGCAGCCAGCGACAGCGCCCGGTGGCGCGGATCGACCAGCGAGGCGACGCGCAGTGGCGGCAGTCCGCTCTGCTGGAGGCCCAGCAGCTCGCCCTCCCGGCGCAGCGCGAAGTCGAGCTCCGCCAGGACGAACCCGTCGGAGTGCTCCTTCAGGGCGTCGAGACGCGCCGCCACCAGGCGCTGGTCATCGGTCAACTGCGCTGGCGGCGTCCCGCGGGATGGGTAACGGTCCGAGACCAGGATGCAGTAGGCCTGGTCCTCGCCGCGGCCCACGCGTCCTCGCAACTGGTGGAGCTGGGCCATGCCGAAACGGTCGGCATCGAGGATGAGCATGACCGTAGCCTGGGGCACATCGACGCCCACCTCGAGCACGGTCGTGCCGACCAGCACGCTGGTCTCGCCCGACCGGAAGCGCTCCATCCGGGCGTCGCGCTCGGCCGCCCGCATCTGTCCGTGCACGATCTCCAGCCGGAGCGCGGTGACGGGTATGCCGGCTGCCTCTGTGGCACCCGCCCACGTGTCGCCGATGAGCCGGGCTGCAGCGTCCACGCTCGTGGCCTCGCCCTCCTCGGACTCCTCGACCAAGGGCACGATCACGAACGCGCGATGGCCGGCGGCGACCTGGCCGGCGAGCAGCGGCAGGGCTCCGGGCCGGTCGCGCACGTGTAGCAACTCCTCGTGACGCCGGACCCCGGTGATGACGGGCCGGCGCCCCACCGGCGACGCGCGCAGATCCGAGACGTCCAAGTCGGCATGAACGAGCTGACCCATGGTTCGGGGGATGGGGGTTGCCGTCATCAGCAGCACATGGGCCGTGGCACCCTTGGTCGCCAGGGCCTCACGCTGGGCCACGCCGAAACGGTGCTGCTCGTCCACCACGGTTAGGCGCAGGTCGGCGAAGGCCACCGTCTCCTGAAGCAAGGCGTGCGTGCCCACGACGATCCGGCCCAGGCTGCCGCCGTCCAGGGCACGATCCAGCGGCGCGTTCAGGAGCTCCTGGGCCTGGCGCCGCTGTGGGGCCGACATCGAACCTGAAAGCAGCGTGACGCCGTGGCCAAGAGGGCCGAGCAAACCGGACAGCGTCGCCGCGTGCTGGCGTGCAAGGAGATCGGTCGGCGCCAGCAGCGCACCCTGGTGGCCGGCGTCGGCCACGAATGCGAGCGCCAGCGCGGCGACGGCCGTCTTGCCCGAGCCGACATCGCCCTGGAGCAGCCGGAGCATCGGCCGATGAGACGCGAGGTCGTCCCGGATGGCCTCGAGCGCCGCGCGTTGGTCGTCCGTCAAGCGGACCTCACTCGACGCATCGCTGCCCTGCGGCGCGCCACTCGCGTGCGCCTGCGTCGCGGACGCGGCACGGCGAGCCCGGATGGCACCGGAGATGGTCGATTCGACCAGCGCTACGGCCTGCGCCAGGCGGTCAGCGGAGACGACGATCGGCTCGGCCGGTGACCGTTGGCGTTCTCGAAGGCGCGACACCATGCCGACCTGGAGGGCCAGGAGCTCATCGAAGGCCAGGCGGTCGAGAGCCCGATCCCGTTCCTCGAAGCCGCGCGGGAAGTGAGCCTCATCGACCGCCTCGCCGATGCCCACCAGCCGGGCCTCGTGGGCACTGTCAGGGAGATATTCCGGATAGGGACCGAAGTCGTCGAGGGCCCGCCGGATGGCGGCGCGCAGCGTGCGCGCCGACAGCCCTGCCGAAAGTCGGTAGACCGGCACGATGCGGCCCACGTGAAGGAGCGCAGAGCCGTCGTCGCGCTGGAAGTCCGGGTTGTCCAGGCTGACCGCGAAGCCGCGCCGCTTGACCCGACCGCTCAGCACGATCCACTGGCCCTCCTTGAGCCGCCGCTCGATGAAGCGGCGGCCGAACCAGGTGGCCTCGACCTCGCCCGTCTCGTCGCGCAGGAGGGCCACCGTACGCTGCACGCGACGCCGGAAGGTCTGCTCCAGCCGCAGCGCCACCACCTCCAGCCGGGCCGTGGCGACGGTCCCCTCCTCCAGCGCCGCCAGTCCGGCCGCGGTGCGAATCTCCCGCAGGTCCTCGTACCGGCGCGGCAGGTGGAAGAGGAGGTCCCGCACCGTCTGCACACCGAGCCTCGGACCGACGCGGCTCAGGACGGAAGCTCCCGGCAGCCCACTGGCGCCAAGCGCCGTGTCCAACCCGATACGCGGCGAGGGCTCCTTCACGCGGGCGGAGGAAGCGCGCGCCACGCTACTCTGCGGCGATGAGGTAGCGGGGATGCGGCTGGCCGCCGTGCAGGATCCCCACCTCGACCCCCGTCATCGCGCCGGCCAGGAGCCCTGCCAGCTGCTCGGCCTCGGCCAGGTCGGCGCCATCCCCGTAGTAGATCGTCAGCAGCTCGAAGCCCGGCTCCAGGGCGGCCACAGCGGCCACGGCGGCTCCGAGCGGATCACCTTCGGCCGCCACCAGCCTGTCGTCGGCATCCAGCACGATGGTCTGACCACGCTGCACGCGGCGGCCGCCGATGCGGGCGTCCCGCACCGCCAGGGTGACGGCCAGCGTTCGCACGGCCCGGGCGGCGACGAGCATCGTCACCGCGTTCTCGGCCAGGCTGCGCCCAGGATCGAAGGCGAGAAGAGCCGCGACGCCTTCCGGCGCGGTGCGCGTGGGCACCACCTCGACAGCGACATCGGGCACCATCACCGCGGCCTGCTGCGCAGCGAGGCGGACGCTCGGATGGTTGGGCAGGATGATCACCTCGCGCGCCCCGGTCTCCCGGATCGCCGACACGAGCTCGCCGGCGGAGGCGGTCTGCCCGCCGCGCACGACGGACCGCGCCCCGGCGTTCTTCATTGCGTGCGCCAGACCCTCGCCGGCAGCGACCACCACCACCGCCGGCGTCGAAGGCAGCACGGCTACCGCTGGTGGATGGTCGCTCTCCATGGTGGCCATCGCACCGGGCGCCGAAGCCTGGTGCTCCGGTGAGCGACGTTCCCGCGAGCCCTTCGACAAGCCTTCGGATACCGCACGGGCCGGTCGCTCCTGGGTTCCCAAGCTCGCGCCCACCCCCGTGAAGGCGCGTGCCCGCGCTTCGGCGACGTCGAGCGCCTGGTCGTCAAGGTTCTCCACGGTGATCCGCGAGAGCCTGCCGAGCGAGAGCCCAAGAGCGATGACGTGGTCGGGCCGATCGTTGTGGACGTGGACCTTGGCCGCCTCGACGTCGCCCGCCACGAGCACCGAGCCGCCCAGCTCCTCCAGCTGCCGGCGCATGGCGCCAAGGTCCAGCGGCCGGCCAGCGGCCGAGACGAGGAACATGGTCTCGTAGCCCCAGCCATCGGCATCGCCGTGGCCAGCCAGCGGAGCGCGCCCGCCAGGACGTGACACGGTGCTGGCCGCCACGGTCTCACCGCGCATCGCCGCCAGAGCACCTTCCAAGAGCCGAAAGAGACCCTGTCCGCCCGAGTCGACCACGCCGGCGTCACACAGGACGGGCAGGAGTGTCGGTGTCCGGGCCACGGACCGGTGCGCGGCGTCCACCGCTGCCGCAAGGACGGACTCCAGGCTCGGATCATCCTCGGCCGCCTCGAGGGCCGCGTCGGCCGTCTCTCGGACGACCGTGAGGATGGTGCCCTCGATGGGCGTGGCGATGGCGGCATAGGCCGTTTCGCTGCCGCGTCGCAGGCCGTTCGCCAGGTCGAGGCCGTTCACTCTACGACGCTCTCGAGCGACATCCAGCATCCCGCGGAAGATCTGCGAGAGGATGACCCCGCTGTTGCCGCGCGCGCCCATCAGCGCTCCGAAACTGATGGCGGCGGCCACCCGCGGAACGGTGCGCTCAGCGGTCGGGACCCCTTCCGCCTCCTGGAGTGCTGAACGTACCGTGGCCAGCATGTTGGTTCCGGTATCGCCGTCCGGCACGGGAAAGACGTTAAGCGCGTTGATCTCCTCGACGTGTGCCTCGAGGTTCGCCGCAGCGGCTCGGACCGCGATCAGGATGGCCGAACCGGGGGCGAACGGTCGGAGCTCCTCGACGATGACATGACGCGTGGGCAGCGCGTCGCCGGGACTGGAAGCTGATGGCATCGGGGTGGATGCTATAGTACGCAGCCCGCGCGACAGATCCGCCGCGCCGTTCTGCTTACCCGAGGACCTTCTTTTCCATGGCTCGTTCCTGCGCCATCTGCGGCAAGATCTCGATGGGTGGTTTCAACCCCCAGTCGAGCGGCATGAACCGCGTTCGGGCCCACCGCCGCTACAAGCCCAACCTGCATCCCATGCAGGTTGCGAAGGGCGATCGCATGGTCACCGTGGTGGCCTGCACGCGTTGCCGGCGGACCGCCCGCAAGACCGCCTGACCGCCTTCAGCCCGCGGCGGAGTCCAGCCAGATGGTCATCGGGCCGTCGTTGACCAACTCGATCTCCATCTCCGCACCGAAGACGCCGCGTGCGACCTTCACCCCGCGCGCCTCCACTGCTGCCGCGAAGCGCTCGTAAAGCTCGGCCCCCAGCGCCGGCGGGGCGGCACCGATGAACGAGGGCCGCCGCCCGCGACGCGTGTCGCCGAAGAGCGTGAACTGGCTCACCGCCAGCAACTCACCGGCCACGTCCAGCAGCGAACGGTTGGTCAGGCCCGCGTCGTCGCGGAAGATGCGCAGGTGGACGGTCTTGTCGGCCAGACCGGCCGCAAGCGCCTCCGTGTCGTCCGGCCCTACGCCCACCAGCGCGACCAGACCCGTACCGATCGCTCCGACCGCGCGGCCCTCGACCCGCACCTCAGCGCGCGAGACTCTTTGCAGCAGCAGGCGCACTCTGGCCTGTGCTCAGCCGGCCGTGCGACCGAAGGCCACCGGCTGGCCATCGTCGAACTCATCGTGGTGGTCGTTCCGATCGGCGCGGACCGGCTCTTCGCTGACGCCCCGCTCTGCCATGTGGCGCGCCGCACGGGCGCGGTCGCGCACGAGCCGGACCTCATCGGCCGCGTCCTGACCACGCTGGAAGAGGGCCGATCCGACGATGAAGACATCAGCGCCGTAGTGCCCGCAGAGGGCTGCCGTATCGCGGTTCACGCCACCGTCGACGTGAGCCAGGCCACTCGATGCCGCCAGCCACTCACGCGCCACGCTGATCTTGGGCGCAGCCTCCGGGATGAAATGCTGCCCACCGAAGCCCGGCACCACGGTCATCACCATGATCGCGTCGAGCAGCTCCAGGTAAGGCCGCACCGCTTCCATGGGCGTGGCCGGGCTCACCGCCAGTCCCGTTCCGCGGCCCGCCGCTCGGATCGCTGTGAGCGTTTCCACCATGACTTCGCGGGGCTCATCGGCCTCGACGTGGAAGGTGATCGTCTCAGGTCTGGCCTCCAGGAAGCAAGGCACGTAGCGCGACGGTTCGGAGATCATCAGGTGCACGTCCAGCGGCAGTGACGTCAGCCGTCGGAACGCTGCCACGACGTCCGCCCCGAAGGTCAGATTGGGCACGAAGTGACCATCCATGACATCCAGATGAAGCCGGTCGACGCCGGCCCGTTCCAACTTGCGCACCACGCGATCCAGGTGGCCGAAGTCGGCCGTCAGGATGCTGGCCGCGATCTGTGGACGCCAGGCTGTCGTCATCGCGAGATGACCGCAGCGGTAGCGTCGGGCACGGCCGTAGCGCGGGCTTGGGCGGGAGCATCACGCAGGGCCGCCGCGCTGCGCTCGACCAGGATCTCACGGCGACGTGCGACGGCAGCCGGCGTAGGCTGCGCGGCGAGCTCCGCGGCCAGCTGCCCGCAGGCGGCGCCGATCTCGATCCCCCGATTGCGGCGCACGGTGGTGTGCAGCCCGACCGCGCGGAGTACGCCTGCGAAGGCCTCGATGCGACCGGCATCACTCGGCTGCCACGGCGTATGCGCCACGGGATTCATGGGGATGAGGTTCACGTGCGCCAGGCGACCGCGCAGCAGTGCCGCCGTCTGCGCGGCATCGTCCGGCGTGTCGTTGATGCCGGCGATCATCACGTACTCGTAGGTCACGCGGCGTCCGGTGGCGTCCGCATAGCGGGTAGCGGCCTCGACCACCTCCTCGGCGGGCCAACGCCGGTTGAGCGGTACCAGCACGTCGCGTAGACCGGCTCGGGCGGCATGGAGTGACACGGCCAGGGTGTATTGCGGCGCGAGCGCGGAGAGTCGCTCGATACCGGGCAGCACGCCGCTCGTGCTGATGGTGATGTGGCGCGCCCCCAGGCCGAAGCGCTGCGGGTCGCTGAGAGCGGCGGCCGCCTCCAGGACGGTCTCGGCGTTGAGCAGCGGTTCGCCCATGCCCATGAACACGACGTTGGTCACGCGGCGTCCGTCGGCCGCCAGCCGGCGGGACCAGAAGCGGACCTGATCGACGATCTCGGCGGTGCTCAGGTCCCGCCAGAAGCCGAGCTCGCCGGTGGCACAGAATGGACAACCGACGGCGCAGCCCGCCTGGCTCGAGATGCAGATGGTGGCTCGCTCCCGTCGGAGGCCACGCGCCGGGTAGCGCATCAGGACAGACTCGATCGTCCGGCCGTCGTCCAGGATGTGCAACGCCTTTTCCGTCAGACCCTCGTCCGCCGGCCGCACTGCAGTATCGGCCACGGTATCCAGCCGGAACTCAGCGTCGAGTGCCGCGCGTACGCCGGCCGGCAGCGTGCGCATCTCAGCGAAGCTCACCGCCCGCCCGGACCATAACTGGTCTACTAGCTGACGCGCCCGATAGGACGGCTCGCCGCGCTGTGAGAACCAGTCGCGCAGTGCATCGCTCGAGAGGCCCGAGAGGCCGGGTCGCAGATCGCGCTGCCCCGCCACCGGAGCGTCGATGAGCGGGAGCGCTCGATCCTGGGACCGCCTGGGCTGGACGATAGTGGGCGTTCGCGGATCCATGAGAGAGGTCATCCTACCGCTACCTCTCGGACCCGGCTGCCAACAAGGCTCGGCCGGCCGCGGATGGCCACCGAGGCGCGCATGCGCCGGCCACCCTCGGGCTGGACCTCCACGAGTTCCAGAAGCCCCTCGAGGGCGACCAGGGCCAAGCCCTCGCCTGCCCGGACGAGCGTGCCCGGAGCGGCCGCGAGCGGGTCGTGGTGGGCCGCGAGCGGGTCGTGGTGGGCCGCGGCCGAGGC
>JACCQX010000105.1 GCA_013813905.1 Chloroflexota bacterium | reverse complement strand
CATGCGCGGTGGCTCCCCGAGGTGGTTGCGTGCCGCCATGACCGTCACCCTCGCACGATACGCCACGGATATCACACCGGTAATGTGTTGCGGTGAGTCCCACGGAAGTCGAGGCCCGGGTCGCCCGGGGTTGGGCTGTCACCGGACCGATCCTCGAGGACCTGCGTCGCCGCGCGCTCCGCGAGATGACTGAGGATCAGGCGCTCGAGGCGGTGTTGGATCTGCTCGACCTGGCCACGCTCGCGCCGGCCAAGGCGGGTGGCTCCGGCTTGGTCGAACAGCAACGGTACTTTGCCCTCGCCCGACGATGAACCCCATCCTCCAGGCCGCGGACGAGATCGACCGATCATGTACCGGACTTGGCCTGCGGTTCTGTCTCATCGGTGGTTTGGCGGTGCTGCGCTGGGGCGAACCACGCCTCACGCGCGACGTCGACCTCACGGTCCTTTGTGCCTACGGCGCAGAGGAATCGGTCATCGACCCGCTCCTCGAGCGGTTCCACCCACGGATGGACGATGCCAGAGACTTCGCCCTGCGACATCGCGTGCTCCTGCTCAAGGCCGCGAACGCGGTCCCCATCGACATCGCGCTCGGCGCCCTGCCCTTCGAGGAACGTACAGCGGAACGGGCCAGCCGGTGGCAGGTCGAGGAGCACTTGCAGCTCCTGACGTGCGGACCCGAGGATCTCGTGGTGCACAAGGTGTTTGCCGGTCGTGATCGTGACTGGCTCGATGTAGAGGGACTGATCGAGCGCCGCCGCGACACGCTCGACAGGCAGCTCATCCGAAGGGAACTGGGGCCCCTGCTCGAGCTCAACGACTCGACGCATCACCTCGTTCGGCTGGAGGCTCTGTTCGACCGGACCTGATGGGTCAGAAGGCGCTCGGTGCCCGGCTTCGGAGAGAGGCATTATATGGACATGCCCGACGCCACCGAGGACACCAGACCCGTCTCGCTGCTGACGTGCAAGAGCTGCGGTGCCAGGAACCGGATACGCCCCAGCGCGAAGGGTGTCCCGGCCTGCGGAACATGCAAGGCGGCGCTGCCCTGGCTGGTGGATGCGTCCGACAGCACGTTCGACACGGAGGCTGACGCGGCGGTACCCGTGGTAGTCGATCTTTGGGCGCCGTGGTGCGGCCCGTGTCGCTTCGTCGGCCCCATCCTGGCGGAACTGGCGCGCGACTACGCCGGCAAGCTGAAGGTCGTCAAGATCAACGTGGACGACAACCCGCGGACCTCAGAGCGGTTCCAGGCCTACTCCATCCCGACGATGATGGTCCTGAAGGGCGGCCAGCCGGTCGATCGGATCGTTGGCGCGCTGCCTAAGGACCAGCTGGTGGCCCGCTTGGCACCGCACTTGGGCGCTTGAACGCTAGGCATTCCCCTTGGCCCCCTTCTTTGGCGGAGCCTCCGATACCTGACAAGACATGACTCCTTTGGGATCTACCGTGTCGACTACAGCGCCCCTTCCACGGAGACTGCCATGAGCACACGCATCCAAGTGACCTTCGACTGTGCCGATCCCGACCGACTCGCCCGCTACTGGGCGGAAGCGCTCCATTACGCCATCCCGGATCCGCCCGCCCCACACGCCACCTGGGAGGACTGGGCCAGAGCAGAGGGCATCCCGGAGGAGCGCTGGAACGACGTGAGTGCGGCGGAGGATCCGGAAGGCGCCGGACCACGCCTCTTCTTCCAGAAGGTGCCGGAGGGGAAGACGGCCAAGAATCGCATGCACCTGGACCTGAACGCCAGCCCGGGTCCGGGCACCCCGTTCGATGAGAAGAAACGGTTGGTCGACGCTGAGGTGGAACGGCTCAAGGCCCTCGGGGCGACGGACGAGCGCCGTGCGATCGAGGAACGAGGCTCCTACTGGGTCCGGATGAACGACCCCGAGGGCAACGAGTTCTGCGTCCAGTAGTCCGGGACGCCTCGACGGACAGCCGCTCGGGTCAGCGATCGTTCGCCGAGCGCGGCGGGCGTGCTATTAGGCCAGCTCGCGACGCATCACGGGGAAGCGCGGATCAGCGACCGCGGTGACGAAGCCACATTCGCGCCACAGGATCGGACGGCCCGCGCTGGTCTCGTCCTCCCGCCGCGTCAGGTCGGGGTAGGACTCCACAGCGGCAAAGCCACGCTGCGACAGGTCTTCGCAGACCCCCGCGATCAGCGTCCGGGCATGGCCCTGGCGACGCGCTTCAGGCGTGGTGGCGATGCAGGTGATGACCGCGGGAAGCGGCGCCTGGGGCAGCTGCGGGTAGAGGTCACGTAACCGGATCGCGCGCGGGTAGGCGGAGAGTGGCCCGAACTGGGCGTAGGCCACGGCCCTTTCGTCCAGCAGCAGGATCTTGGCGTAGCTGCCGAAGATGCCGCGTCCGCGGTCGAGCAGGGCGAGCTTGCGCGGCACTCCCTCACGCATGGGCCGCGCCCGCCGGGAGGTCGGCGCGAAGGGATTTGCGTCCGGCGCCGCGAACAGGTCCGGCTCATCGTCCTCGGCGGCGCCGAAGAGGGACGCGGCTGCACCGCGGTCCCCGCGTTGCTGGGCGGCGGCCAGGAAAGGGTTCTCCGCCCGGCTCTCCTCGTCGGGCGCGAACGGATTGTGGGCCGGGGACGAGCGTGGCCCTGGTGACCGGGAGCTCGAGACAGGGGCGAGCCACGAGGCACGGGCCGCCTTTGAGCCGCGCTCGGCATCCTCCCAGTAGTCGCAGGTACGGTGGTCGAAGCTCGGGTCGGCGCACGGCGGGATGGAGCCGAAAGTCGCCGGGTCGGTGACATCGACGATGCGCGGGGTGGCCACGGACGGGACTCTACTCCTCTGGACAGGCCTCGAAACAGAGGCTCTCGATGATCCCGTCAAAGACTCGCCGATCCGCCCCGACCTGGTCGGCCGATGTCACGAACGTCACCACGTAGGCATCATCGCCACGGATGAGGATGTAGCTCTCCAGGGCGGTGGTCGGCAGGGATGCCCCGCCCGTGTCGACCTCCACCTCGAAGCTGAGCCGGGCGGCCTCGCCCGCCGGGAGGCTGATGATGTCCCGGGTGACGGGGCCGGTGACGCCGGGCAGCCGCTCGATGGCGGTGCTGACCAGGCCCGACACGAACGCGAGCGGCAGTCCCAGGCTGGGTTGGATCAGAACGTTGGCATTGGCCGGCAGAGCGATGGCTGCGCCACCCAGCCCACCGTCCAGGCCGACCATGCTGATGCGCGCGCCGGAGAGCTCCAGGTAATCC
>JACCQX010000063.1 GCA_013813905.1 Chloroflexota bacterium | reverse complement strand
CGCGACGTCGCCCCAGGCGACCATGGCATCGACCAGTCGATCGCTGCCAGGCGGCGCCCAGTCCGCGGGCGCGAAGCCCTGTGCCGCCCAGCTCGCCTGGTAGTTCGGAGTGCGCAGGTACGGCGTGAGATAGCCACGAGCAGCGGCCCGAGCCGTACCAGCGTCCGCCTCAAGCACGACCGGCAGCGTCACCGCCAGCAGCGGCGAGGGCCGCCCGCCGGGACCGGCCGCTCCTGCCTCGCGGCCGAGCAAGGCGCGCATCCAGGTCACTCGCTCGGGCGTGACAAGGTACGGGAAGGCTCCGTCGGCGTCCGTCGCGGCGAGGGTGAGCATCCGCTCGCGGAGCGCGGCGATCAGCACGGGCGGCTCGCCGAGGCCCGGCGGTTCGTCCAGCGTCGGTCCGCGGTAGGGCAGCCGCCGGTACGCCGCCAGGTACTCGCGCATGCGAGTCACCGGCTTATCGTAGACGTGGCCGCGCAGCTTCTGCGCAAGGTGCAGGTGCGAGACGCCCAGTCCCAGCAGGAAGCGACCGCCCGAAAGCTCGTGCAGGGTCATGGCAGCCATACGCGTGGACATCGCATCGTGGCCCCAGATGGAGGCGATGCTCGTGCCCAGCATCATCTGCTGGGTCTCTCTCGTCAGCGCACCGAGCAGCGCATACGGCTCGCGGCCGACCGTCTCGGGGACCCACAACCCGTCATAACCGAGTGCCTCCACGCGGCGGACGAAACCCCGCATCTCAGCCGCCGCCAAGCCATCGAGATGCGCCCAGACACCGATCCTCCCCAGCCGGCTTCGCCACTGCACCGCCGGGGACTCGGTCATCGGACAGCCGTGCCCATCAGGAAGTAGCGCTCGGTCTGGCGCACCTCGCATCGGCCGAAGCCGGCTTCGCGGAGCGCTTCTTCCAGCTCGTCGGGAGCGTAGTAGACCTTGGGGATGCGGAACTCGCGGCCGTCGTCCAGCCGCCGCACGGTCATTCCCGTCTCCGGATCCGCCTCCGGATCGGCACCCGCGGTCCCCGCACGCTCGTCCAGGAACGCGAAGAGGCCGTCTTTGCGCAGCCAGCGAGCGACCAGGGCCAGGAAGTTCCCCAGCCGGGCGCGCGGCACGTGGCTGAGCCAGAAGCCGCAGAAGACGCCATCGACCTGGCGGTCCGGCTCCTGCCAGGCATCCCGGACATGGATGTGGGCGCGCAGCCCGTGCGCCAGCAGCCGCCCCCGAGCGATGTCCAGGGGCTCCGCGGTGATGTCGTAGATCGAGAGCTCGCCCTTCTGGGCCAGCAGTGGCGACCACCAGCCGGTGCCCGCGGCCAGCTCCACGATCTCGCCGCGCAGCGGGACCTGGTCCAGCCAGCCGGTGATCTCATCGAGCTCGCGCTGGAACCACAGGTCGAGCACGGAGCCGCCGGTACCGCCGCCTCCCTGCCGGTAGACGGCGTCGTACTCGCGCGCACGGGCGGCGTAGTAAACCTTCATCGCGGCGTCGGGATCGTCCAGCGCGGACTCCGACGCGGACGCCCGCGCGGGATCGATGAGCGCGGCCGCCGGCGCAGACGCCGAGTCGGACCGGGCCGAGAGGCCGCCGCTCGCGCGACTTCGCTCCTGGAGTGCCGTCCGCAGGCGAAAGCGGAGGAAGCCGTTGTCGGCGGCACGGCCCACGCAGTCGGGACAGAGCCCCGCCCAACCCTCCAGGTCCTCGCCTGAGCGGGTGCGGTGAGCGCGCCCGCACCAGAGGCAGTCGAACGCTTCACGGAAGGGCACGTCAGCGAGGATAGGCCGGCCCGACCGGCACCCAGGCCTCCGGGGGAGCGACGTCCACGAACCCTTCCGGGTCGAAGAGCTCGGCGAGCAAGGCGATGCCGTCGATGATGCGCGGCCCCGGGCGGCTGAAGTAGCCCGAGCCGTCCAGCGCGAAGGTCTCGCCAGCTCGCACGGCGCGCAGCTCATCGAACCACGGAGGGCGCGACATCCCGTCGAACTCGTCTGCCGTACGGGCAGTATCGAAACCGCAGGGCATAAGCAGCAGCTGCTCGGGGTCCACCTCGCGGACCGCCTCCCAGGTCGTCTCCTGCGAGAGCTCGCCCTCTCTGCCCAGGAGATCCCAGCCGCCCGCGCGCCGGACCTGCTCGGGCACCCAGTGGCCAGCGGCGAAGGGCGGGTCGAGCCATTCCAGGCAGACCACGCGCCGTGGACGCACTCCGCTGAGCCGCCGCTCCAGGACGCGGTTCTCGATGGCCCCCAGCCGCTCGCGCAGGATCTCGATGAGGCCCACGGCTTCATCCTCTGCCTCGGCCATCGCCCCCACGGTGGAGATCGAGTTCAGGATCCCCTCCAGCGAGGTCGGCTCCAGGCTCACGACGCTGGTCTCTGCGCCAGTCTCCCGGCCGATCGCGCGAACCGCCCGCGTGACCTCGCGATAGGAGACGGCGCACACGTCGCAGAGCTCCTGGGTCAGGATCAGGTCCGGTCGAGCGGCAGCCAGCGCTTCGGCATCGAGTCGATAGAGGGAGCTGCCGCCATGGACCGCACCAGCCACCCGCAGGTGGATCTCTCGCCCGCTGTCGGTCGGAGCGCCGCCCACGTCGGCGGTCATGATCGGGACCGATGAGACCTCCGTCGGGAAGTCGCACTCGTGCGTCCGACCGACCAGCTCCCCGCCGAGTCCCAGAGCGTAGACGATCTCCGTCGCAGAGGGCAGCAGGGAGACGATGCGCACCCCGGGATTCTAGCTGCGGCCGGGCCCTCAGCCACTGGCGCATACCATTGCCACCAGATGACCGACCAGAGGGCCGCCACCGGAGGGAGCCGTGCCGATGGCGACGTTTCGGCCGCCAGGGTCGAAGGTGTCTGGAAGAGTTTCGGCCGGACGGACGTTGTGCAGGACCTCTCCTTCGAGGTCCGCCGCGGCGAGGTGCTGGGCTTCCTGGGTCCCAACGGAGCCGGCAAGACCACCACGATGCGCATGATCCTGGACATCATCCGCCCGGACCGGGGCGCCATCACGGTCTTCGGCGGACCGCCGGGTATCGAGCACCAGACCCGCGTGGGTTACCTGCCGGAGGAGCGCGGCCTCTACCGCGACGTGCCGATCCTGGAGACGCTGACCTACTTCGGAGCGCTGCGCGGCCTTTCGACCCGAGAGGCGCGCGACCGGGCCACGCACCTCCTCACGGAGGTGGGCCTGGGCGAGGCGATGAAGAAGAAGGCCGCCGAGCTGAGCCGCGGCATGCACCAGAAGGCCCAGGTCGTGGCGACCGTGCTGCATGAGCCCGACCTGCTCATCGTGGATGAGCCATTCCAGGGCCTCGATCCGGTCAACGGGGAGATGCTGCGCAGCGTCTTGCTCGCACAGCGCGACCGCGGCGCGGCGGTGGTCATGAGCACTCACGACATGACCGACGCTCAGAAGCTATGCGATCGCATCCTGCTCATCGACCGGGGGCGGCGCCTGCTCTACGGCCGGGTGCCGGAGATCCAACGCGCCTTCAGCGATGGAGCCGTCGAGGTGCGTGCCGCGGGCATCTCAGCTGCCGACGGACGCTATCGGAGTGTCTCGGAGGCGGCCGAGGTGGATGGCAGCGTGCGCTTCCTGCTGCGCGCGGGTGCCAGCGCACAGCAGCTCTTCCGCGAGCTGGCCGACGAGGGCGCTGACGTGGAGCGCTTCGAGGTTTCCACGCCGACGCTCAACGAGATCTTCATCCGGACCGTGGCCGGCGATCGGCGAGCGGAGGCCGTCCGATGAGGATCCGTGGGAGAAGCTTCCTGGGGCTGATCGCGCTGGTGGCGAAGCGCGATTACGTCAGGACGGTACGGCGCCGAGGCTTCCTCGTCGGCACGCTCATGCTGCCGCTGGGCATCGGTGTCTTCATGCTCCTTTCCACCATCCTGCCAGGTGCCGCTTCGCCCGGCATGGGCACGGGTTTCCCGGTGGGTTCGCCCGATGCCACGGGCCAGGTCGTGCTCCTGGCAAACGAGTCGGAGCTGGAGCTGGAGCAGCCGGCGTCGCCGCTGCGTTTCGAGCTGCTCACCCGCGAGAATGGCCTCCAGCGTCTGCGCGAGGGCACCGCGGAGGAGTTCTACGTGATCCCACCGGGCTACCCGGACGATCCCACCGTGCTGCGCATCGGCGAGCCGAGCAGCGGCTTCGACGTGGCCGCTCTTCAGCGGCAGGCCGCGCAACAGCAGGGATTGACGCTGTTGCTGCAGGCGACGCTCCTC
>JACCQX010000086.1 GCA_013813905.1 Chloroflexota bacterium | reverse complement strand
CAAGGACCGCCAGCTCGTCCTCGCGGAAGTGCGCGTGACGGGGATCGTCACGGGGCGAGAGCACACCGCCCGACGTGGCGACCTTGATGACGTCGGCACCGGCACGGATCATGGCGCGGACGGTGCGCCGCATCTCATCGGGGCCATCGACCAGGCCAGAGGGCGCACCGGGATGGATCATGCCGAAGGCCGTGGCGACCTCCGCACCCGACACGTACCAGTCGTCGCCGTGGCCACCGGTCTGGGACAGCATGCGGATGGAGATGCGCATCCGGGGACCCGGGATGAGACCCCTGGCCACGGCCTCCTTCACGCCCAGATCCGCACCGCCGGCGTCACGGATCGAGGTGATCCCGACACGCAGCGTGGCCAGCAGGTTGGCCGCCGCTTCGTAGAACTGCAGCGAGAACGGTGTCTGGACCTGCCGCCACAGATCGATGTGGCTGAGCATCACGTGGGTGTGGCAGTCGAACAGGCCCGGGAGCAGCGTCCGGCCGTCGAGCTCCACCGCCTCATCACCGTCCAGGCCCGAGCCCACGTCGACGATCCGTCCGTCCTGCACGACGAGGTCGGCCGGCTCGGGCGACGCCCCCGTGCCATCGAAGAGGAAGCCCCCGCGAAAGACGGTCCGCGTCGAGGTGGTGCGCATCCACCGCATCGTAACGGCCCGGCAGCTCGGCACACCCTGTGGCATCCTCCGCAGGTGGTGCTTCGACGCTTCCTGGGTCTTGGCGAGGAGCGAGCGCCCCGTCCTGAGCCTGCAACGGATGCCGCTGATGGGCGTGCCGCCGATGCCGAGCGGCAGGCCGATACAGCGACCGTCCGACGCATCGTGGCCGCGATGGAGGCGCTGCCCGAGGCGCAGCGACGCTTCGTGGCTGGCTTCGCCTACATCCTGGGCCGGACCGC
The DNA here is from genome assembly GCA_013813905.1 of Chloroflexota bacterium. Taxonomy (GTDB): domain Bacteria; phylum Chloroflexota; class Limnocylindria; order Limnocylindrales; family CSP1-4; genus Palsa-1032. The sequence goes on along the minus strand of JACCQX010000086.1, from coordinate 5,880 downwards.
TCACGCCGACCTGCTGGTGAGCGACGAGGAGATCGCTCTGATGGAGAAGACCGTCATGGAGGTCGGCGGGTTGCCCGAACCGCAGGCCGTGCTCATCGTGCAGATCGCGCGCAGCCAGAACGAGTTGTTCGGCGGGACCGAGGACTACCTGGTGACCCGGGAGTTCCACGAGAACTCCGACGAGGAGCAACGACTTTCGCTGCTCCGCTGCTCCTTCGCCGTGGGCGCTGCCGAGGGCTCCATCACGGCCGAGGAGAGCGCGGAGCTCAACCAGATCGCCAAGGAGCTCGACCTGTCGGACGAGCAGCTCACCGCCGTGCGTGGAGAGTTCACGGACCAGTACGCAGCCGTCCAGCGGATGCGCGAAGCGATGGGTCGCCAGCCGGACGCCTGACTCCGCAAAGAGGAGATCGAACCATCCGACTTCGCCCGCCGCTCGCCGCCCCGTCTCTCGAGGCCAGGGCGCGGTCTGAGGCTCGCTCTATCACGCTGGGTGACGGGCGAAGCCTCGGTTTCGACGATGTAGGGGCTCCCGATGGAGTGCCGGTCATCTACTTCCATGGCTTCGGGTCGTCACGGGTCATCCGGCATCCCGATGACTCGATCGCCGAGCGGCTTGGCGTCCGCCTCATCGCGGTAGATCGTCCCGGCATCGGGTCCTCGTCTGGGCACCCCGGCAGGCGGATGCTGGACTGGCCGGCGGATGTAGCGGCGCTGGCGGATGCGCTCGAGATCGAGCGCTTCGACGTTCTGGGCTGGTCGGGCGGCGGACCGTATGCCCTGGCCTGCGCCTGGGCGCTGCCGCAGAGGGTCCGCACAGCAGGCGTGATCAGCGGGGCGGCGCCGTTGGTCGGGGTCGGCTCGACCGGCTACCTCATCCGCAGTCATCGCGCGGCGGCGCGGGCGGCTGGAGTGGCGCCCTGGATGATCCGCCTCGCGACCTGGCGCTGGGCGCGCCAGCAGCAGCGCGACCCCGAGCGACATCTCGATGCGGCCGTGGCCAAGATGATCGAGGCGGACCGGGTCGTAGTGAGCGATCCTCGCGTCAGAACCATGATGCTAGCCAACGCGGACGAGATGTACCGCCAGGGCAACCGTGGCGTCTACGACGAGGCACTCATCATCTCGCGCGCGTGGGGCTTCTCGCTCGACGACATCCAGGTGCCGGTGGTGCTCTGGCATGGCGACGCCGATCCCACGGTGCCGGTAGCCATGGGTCATTTCCTGGCCGGACAGGTCCAGACCTGTCGTGCGCGGTTCTACCCCGGCGAGGGCCATCAGCTCTTCGTCGAGCGCTGGGAGGAGATCCTCTCCGACCTGATCAGCTGATGGCAGCCTCCACGGCTCGGGCGTCCGAGCCCGCCGCGGACGATCGTCCGCCGACTCCACTGTCCGGCCTCTCGGAGTCCGAGGCGGCAGCGCGCCGTGCCCGCGGGATGGGCAACGACGCATCCATCAGCAGCGGCCGTGGCTACCTGGCCATCCTGCGCCAGAACGCGTTCACGCCCGTAAACGTCCTGCTGATCATCATCGCGATGGTGCTGGTGGCGCTGGGGCTGCTGGGCGACGCGGTCGTCACCGCGGTGCTGGTGCTGGTCAACGTGGTGGTAGGAGTGGCGCAGGAGACGCGCGCCAAGCGGAGCCTGGACCGCTTGAGCGTCCTGACTCGACCAACGGCCGTGTTACGTCGCGACGGCATCGAACGCGCCATCGACCCCCGGGAGGCGGTGCTCGGTGATCTGCTGGTGGTCACGCGGGGTGACCAGTTGCTGCTGGATGGCCGTGTGGTCGGCGGGGAGATCGAGGTGGACGAATCGCTCCTCACCGGCGAGGCGGATCCCATCCCGAAGCAGGTGGGCGATGAGGTGCTCTCGGGGTCCTTCTGCGTGGCCGGCAGTGGCACGTTTGAAGCGACGCGCGTGGGTGCGGAATCCTTCGCCAACCAGTTGACGGCTGGCGCACGCGCCTTTCGCGAGGACGTGACGCCCATCCAACGGGATGTCGCGCGGGTGATGCGGGCCATGAGCCTGCTCGTGGCTGTGACCGCCGTGCCGGTGGCCATCGCACTGGTCCTCCGGTTCGGCGAGCTTCCGGCCGTCGAGTCGGCGCGCGCGGCGGCGGTCCTCGTGGCGCTGGTGCCCCAGGGCCTGGTGGTGATGGTCACCGTCACGTACGCCCTGGCCATCGTCCGCCTGGCGGGCGACAAGGCGCTCATCCAACGCTCGAGTGCCGTGGAGTCCATGAGCCGAGTGGATGTGCTGTGCCTGGACAAGACCGGCACGCTGACCACACCGCTCATCGAGATGGCCGGGATCGAACCGTACGTGCAGGAGGATGAACTGGGACCGGCGCTGGGCGACTTCCTGGCCAGCGCGGCCCTCGCCACGCGCAGCGCGGATGCCATCCGGGCGGTCTATCCCGGCATGGCCCGCGCCGTCGCGGTCGAAGTGCCCTTCTCCTCCGAGCTGCGCTGGAGCGGCCTGCGTTTCGCGGTCATGGGTTCGGACGGTGCCACATCTGTCTCCGCCGGTCACGCCTACGCGATGGGTGCCCAGGAAGTGCTCCTGCCACGCTTGGCCGCCGGCTCCGCCGCGACCGGCGCAGCCATCGCGGCGCGTGTCACCGACTGGGCCGACCAGGGATTGCGCGTGATGCTCTTCGCTCGCGTCCCGGACGGCGCAGAGCTGCTGCCCAGCGAGGGCACGACGTCGCCACCCGACGGTCTCGTCCCCATGGCGGTGCTGGCATTGCGCGAGCAGCTTCGTGGGGACGTGGCGGCGACGCTGGCCCGCTTCCGGGACGCGGGTGTAGAGCTCAAGCTCATCTCCGGCGACAACCCTGAAACGGTCGCAGCCCTGGCGCGGCAGGTCGGGCTCCACGTCGAGGGAGGGGCCGTGTCCGGGTTGGATCTGGCCGAGCTGGACGACGAGGCTCTGGCAGCGGCCATCGACTCGGCGTCCGTCTTTGGGCGCGTGCCGCCGTCATTGAAGGCCCGTCTGGTGCGGGCGCTGCGAGCCCGGGGTCACTGGGTGGCCATGGTGGGCGATGGCGTCAACGATGTCCTCTCGCTGAAGCAGGCGCATCTCGGCATCTCCATGCAAAGCGGCAGCCAGGCGACGCGCGCCGTGGCCGACATCGTGCTGCTGGAAGACCGGTTCTCGGCATTACCCGAGGCGGTCATCGAGGGTCAGCGCATCATCACCGGGATGCAGGACAGCCTGCACCTCTTCCTGGCCCGTGCCATGTACATGTCGATGGTGATCTTCGGAGCAGCCCTGCTCGGGCTCGTCATCCCCGTGTCGCCACGTCACAACACGGTGCTGGCACTCATCACGGTGGGCATCCCGGCCATCTTCCTGGCGGTCTGGGCTCGTCCGGCGCGGCCGGGTCTGGACTCGCTGCGCCGCATCCTGCGCCTGGTGATCCCGCCGGCTACGGCCTGCGCGATGCTGGCGCTGCCCATCTATGCCTGGTACATCCGGGGCGGGGATGTGCAACTGGCGCGGACAGCTTTCACGACGTTCGCCGTATTCTGCGGGCTGGCACTGCTGCCGCTGTTGGAGCCCCCCATCGGTGAGTCGATGAGCGGCGCTGACGCAGACGGCTCCGACTGGCGACCGACCCTGCTCGCCCTGGGGCTGCTGGCACTCTTCGGCCTCTTCTTCGCCCTCGAGCCGGTGCGTGCGTTCTTCGAGCTCACGCCGCTGAGCTGGGGCGACGTGGCACTGCTGGCTGTGCTGGCACTCGCCTGGGCGCTGCTGGTCATGCTGTTCTGGCGCGTCCGTCTAGTCGATAGGCTGCGCATCACGTGGCGCCGTCTCCGGCGCTGACGCGTTCGGCAGCCGGACGGCCGGCCTGGAGTTGCTCCTCGGCCTCCAGGACCCGAGCAAGTACGCCCTCACGCAGCTTGTCCAGACCAGCATTGACGGCCAGTGAGGCACTGCCGATAGAGGTCAGCTGGACCTTGAGCGCGCGGATGGCGTCGAGCTGGTTGCGGATAGCTGCCAGGGCCCCGGCGATGGCGGTGGGGTCGATATCGGACTCCTGCTCCCGCAGCGTCGTCAGCGCCAGCAGTCGCGCCAGCCGGACGGCAGCCTCCAGCACCGCCCGGTCGGGGGACTCCGGATCCAATACGCAGTACACGTCACCGGCGCGCACGTCGAAGGGCGCGATACCCGCGGGCGCGTGAGCCGTGCTGAAGCAGACCAGTGCGACGCAGGCGGCGCGGTTGCGCTTGGCCGCCTCAAGCTCCTCCCTCATGGCTCGACCGGACATGGGTCGGTCCTTGCACTCGACCACGATGCGCAGATCGGCGCCACGGGTGTGCCGCGCATCCATGGTCAGCAGGAAGTCGCCCTTCCTGGAACGCATCATGTCGCCCGGCTCGTCGGCCGTGCGATCGAGCAGGTCGCCACTGCCACGAGCCAGGTCGGCCAGCACGGCCTCGACCTGCTGCTCGAAGTCAGCGCCCTTGGCCGCGGAGCGGGAGCGTTCCGTCGCACGCGCCGCTGCCGCCGCCTCGATGGCCGCGAGCCGCTCGTGGACCTTGGCGAAGCCGTCGCTGACCTCGGTCCGGAACTGGTGCAGGGGAGAGCCCAGTCGGGTGGGATCCAGCAACTGCGCCAGGCGCGATGCGTCCCCGTCGAAGTACGTGCCCAGCAGGGAGCGGATGCGGCCGATGGCGCTGTCACGCTTGCCCTCGTCGAACAGGTCGTTCACGAAACCGCGCAGCTGGCCCCGGTCGCCCAGGAAGTGCTCCAGGGTGCGAGGGAGCCGGCCCTCGCCATCAGCGAAGTTCTGGCGCAAGAGGGCATCCAGCGCCGCCGCTGCCTTGTCGTTGGCGGCAGTGGTGCGGGCCATGAGTCCCTCGAACTCGCGCCGCACGACGTCCAAATCAAGCGTGACGCCGGCGTCCTGGAGCGCCGTCAGCCCGATGCGCAGCGCACGCTCCACGAGGAGCGGTCGATCGGCTGCGTCACGCTCCGCGACGAAGGCGGCCAGCGCCGGGTCCACCAGCGTCAGATGCTCGACCACCAGCCGGTCACCCTCCACGGTGACGGCTGGGCCGTGGCGGCCTCCGGTGGGTAGCTGGACGATGCGGGCTGCTTCCATGTGCGCATCCTCGGATGGCCGCGTGCCAGCTTGTATGTCACGTGTAGCCTTCAACGATGCGCCTCGTGCTGGCTCCCGGTGCGTCGGGCAACGCAACGTCACTCCAGCCCCACCTCGACGGATTGCGCGAACGTGGCATCGACGCGACCGCCATCGATATCCCCAAGGGCAAGGCCGAGCGCGCCGTGGGGGCCTACCGCGAGCGGGCAGGGGAGGGCGCCGACGTGGTGATCGGTGGCCACTCCTACGGCGGTCGCGTGGCCAGCCTGCTGGCCGCTGAACCGGACGTCGAGCTGGCTGGATTGGTGCTGCTGAGCTATCCCCTGCATCGCCCCGGGACCCCGGAGTGGGAGCCTCGGACGCGGCACTGGCCCGCCATCCGTTGTCCGGTACTGTGCCTTTCGGGTGAGTCGGACCCCTTCACACGCATCGACCTGTTGCGCCAAGCCATGACCGAACGGCTGCCTTCGGCGAGCCTGGTTTCCTATCCCCGCGTCGGCCACGGTCTGCGGGCGGTCCTCGACGATGCGCTCGACGAGGTGATGTCCTTCATGGCGGCGCTGCCACATCGTTGATCGGGGGGTCGAGGATCGGGCAGCTTCTCGGGGGCCTACCACAGGGCGACTCGCGGGGATCGAGCGGCTTGTCTGTCCGGCCGCCGGAAGAGGGCGCCCGCAGGTGGCGCCGCAAACGCGCCGGCGGCTGATGGCCGAACCGCGCGGCCAGCCTACTGGTGCTATGGGTAACAGCTAGCTATAAGGAGTCGCC
>JACCQX010000055.1 GCA_013813905.1 Chloroflexota bacterium | reverse complement strand
GACCCAGTTGGCGACCTTCTTCGCGGGCAGCGACGGATCAGCTGCCAGGGTACCCTCGAACAGTCGCGTGGCCGCCGCATCGGCGACCAGCACAGCCGCGTCGTACGCCGACAGTCCCAGCTGCGTCGTGTACCGCTCGCGCCGAGCTGCCGGCAGCTCTGGCAGCTCTGCGCGGATCTCCTCCAACCAGGCGCGGTCTACGCGCAGCGGCGGCAGGTCCGGCTCGGGGAAGTAGCGGTAGTCGTCGGAGTCCTCCTTGGTGCGCATCCGGTACGTCCGGCCGCGCGAGTCGTCCCAGCCGCGGGTCTCCTGGATGATCTCTTCGCCGGCGTCCAGCGCCCGACCCTGTCGCTCTATCTCGTAGCCGATGGCCCGCTCCACGGAGCGGAACGAGTTCATGTTCTTGACCTCGGTCCGGGTCCCGAACGCCTCGCGACCCACGGGCCGCAACGACACGTTGGCCTCGACGCGCATCTGCCCGCCCTCCAGCGCGGCCTCGGAAGCGCCGATGGAGAGCAGCACCAGCCGCAGCTCCTCGGCGTAGCGCCGCGCGGTCTCGCCGTCGTGGATGACCGGTTCCGTGACGATCTCCATGAGCGGCAGGCCGGAGCGGTTGAAGTCGACCAGACTGACCCGGCGGCCGGTTGGGTCGACCTGGTGGTTGAGTCGAGCGGTGTCCTCCTCCAGGTGTGCCCGGCGGATGGCAACCATGGCAGTGCCCGCGGAGGTCTCGAAGGCAAGGGCACCACCGGAGCAGAGCGGCAGGTCGTATTGGCTGATCTGGTAGCCCTTGGGCAGGTCCGGGTAGAAGTAGTTCTTGCGGTCCCAGCGCGTGACGTCCGGCACCTGCGCCCCGATGGCCACTCCGGTGGCGAGGACGTGCCGTGCGGCCTGGCGATTGATGACCGGCAGCGCCCCGGGCAGGCCGAGGCAGACTGGGCAGGTACGCGAGTTGGGCGGCGCCGTCTGCACGTCCGTGGAACAGCCGCAGAACATCTTGGAGGCGGTCCGCAGCTGGACGTGGATCTCGATGCCGATCACCGCCTCGTAGCGCATTCCCACTGGCGCAGCGGTGACGCTCACGCCGGCGCCGCGAGCGTGCCCACGAATCGCTCGATGCGCACGAGCGCCTCCTCGATGCCCTCGAAGCTGGTGGCGTAGGAGGCACGGAGATGGCCCTCCCCAGATGGCCCGAAGGCGCTGCCCGGGATCGCCGCGACCCCTGCCTCGAAGAGCAGGCGCTCGCTGAACTCATCGCTGCTGAGACCGGTCCCGCTCACGCGCGGGAAGGCGTAGAAGGCGCCGCGAGGCTCGAAGGTCGGCAGGCCGATCCGGTTGAGGCCGTTCACCACCAGCCGGCGCCGGCGGTCGTACTCGTCCACCATGCGCCGCACGTCCTGCTCGGCCCCGGTGAGCGCCACCAGGGCGGCGTCCTGCGCCGTGGTCGGAGCCGACATGATCTGGTACTGATGGACCTTGACGATGCCCTCCAGCAGATCGTGCGGAGCGCACACGTAGCCCACGCGCCAGCCGGTCATGGCGTAGGTCTTGGAGAAGCCCCCCAGCAGGATGGTGCGCTCGCGCATGCCGCGCAGGGCGCTGAACGCTTCGTGGCGGTGATCGCCGTAGACGAGACGGTCGTAGATCTCATCGCTCACCACCAGCAGGTCGTGGCGGGCCGCGATCTCGGCCAGCGCCGCCAGCGTCTCGTGCGACAGGACGGCACCGGTCGGGTTGCACGGATAACCCAGGAAAAGCGCCTTGGTGCGCGGCGTGATGGCCGCCTCCACAGCGGCCGGATCGAGGGCGAAGTCATCCTCCATGCGCGTCGGCACGAGGACCGGCACGCCGCCGTTGAAGACGACCGCCGGCTGGTAGGCCACGTACGACGGCTCGTGCAGGATGACCTCGTCACCCGGGTCGATGATGGCCGCCATGGCCGCCGCCACCGCCTCAGAGGCACCGACGGTCACGCAGATCTCACGCTCGGGGTCGTAGCCCACCTGATAGAGCCGCTCGAGGTGTCGCGAGATCGCCCGGCGCAGCTCCAGCGTGCCGTAATTGCTGGTGTAATGCGTGCGCCCGGAGCGAAGTGAGCGGACGCCCTCCTCGATGATCTGCGGCGGGGTCGTGAAGTCCGGCTCGCCGATGCCCAGGCTGATCACGTCGGGCATCGTGGCGATCACGTCGAAGAAGCGCCGGATGCCAGAGGGCGGCACGGCGCGGACGCGTTCGGACAGGCGCTCACGGCGTGCGGCGATGGGCTCGGTGGTCATGGATGGGACCTCGCAGGCGAGACGGCTCGGTCGCCGAGTATACGGACCAACGAGGTGCTCTCGGCGCCGGTCAAGAGATACGGCTCAGACCGGGCACGCTGTCGAACCCGCGATCGAACGACATCAACTTGCCGACATCCCTGCGCTGCATCACCGCGACATGGATGGCATCGCGTGCGGATAGTCGCACCGCGGACAGCACCAGCCGGCGTGCTCGTTCGACATCCTGGCGTTCGATGGGAAACACCTCGTCGACGATGCCCAGGAGCACGTCGAACGCCGGTTCGATGGCATCAGGGCGCCGGATGGCCATGTAGCGGTGAAGGATCTCCTGGAGCACCTCCGCATCCGTCACGATGCGCTCTCCGGTCGCAACGCACTGCTGCACGGACCGACGTGCGACCTCACGGTTCGGATGATCCCCGCCGACCAGATACATCGGGATGTTCGAGTCGAGGAAGATCACCGATCGGTCGAGTCGAGATAGCCACTCTCGATCTCCTTCAGCATCTGGTCGATATCACCCGTCGGATACGAGTAGCTGCTGCTTCGCCGAAGCGCCTCCATCTTCGCGCCAACATCGTTGCCCGACTCGGAGGCGCGTGCCCTTCGTAGCGAGGTGCGTACCCACTCGGCCACCGTCATCCGATTCCGTCGCGCGACACGCTGGATCTCGCGCAACTCGGCGTCCTCGAACATGACTTGCAATCTCTTAGTCATGAGCTGAGTATCCTTGACTCATCTCCATGAGTCAACTCGGCAGATCACTCAGCCCGCTGGGCTCCCTCGCTCGCCAGTCGGCGCCTGCGGTGATGGCCTCGTAAGCCCGGCCGAGCTGGAACAATCGCCCCTCGTCCCAGGGCTTGCCGATGAACTGGAGGCCGACCGGCAGATCCTCGGAGAAGCCGCACGGGACGGAGATGCCGGGCAGGCCGGCGACGTTCACCGGCAGCGTGCAGGCATCCGACAGGTACATCGCGACCGGGTCGTCCAGGCGGGCGCCCAGCGGGAAGGCGACCGTCGGGCTCGTCGGCGCGACGAGCGCATCCACGCTCTCGAAGGCCTTGTCGAAGTCCGACTTGATGAGCGTGCGCACCTTCTGAGCCTTGAGGTAGTACGCATCGTAGTAGCCGGCCGAGAGCGCGTACGTGCCCAGCATGATGCGCCGCTTGACCTCCGCGCCGAAGCCGGCACCACGCGTGGCCAGGTAGTCGCCCAGCACATCTCGACCCCGATCGGCGCGGCCATAGCGGATCCCGTCGTAGCGGGCCAGGTTGGCCGACGCCTCGGCGGGCGCGATGATGTAGTACGTCGCCAGACCGTAGTCCGTGTGCGGCAGGTCGACCTCGACCACCTCAGCCCCGGCCGTCTCCAGCGCCGCGACGGCCTCGCGCACGCGCGCCTCCACACCCGGCTCCATGCCTTTCACGAAGTACTGTCTGGGCAGGCCCAGACGCGCGCCGCGGAGGAGCCCGGCGGCCTCGTCGTCACTCTCCGGCAGCTCCGCGGCGTAGTCCGGCACCGGGATGGGCGCCGAGGTGGAGTCGCGCTCGTCGCGACCGGCGATGGCGCCCAGCAGCAGCGCGGCATCGCGAGTGTCCCGCCCGAACGGCCCGATCTGGTCCAGCGACGAGGCGAAGGCCACGATGCCGTAGCGGCTCACCCGGCCATAGGTGGGCTTGATGCCGACGGTCCCGGTCAGGGCCGCCGGCTGGCGGATCGATCCACCGGTGTCCGTGCCGATGGCCAGCGGCGTGTGGAACGCCGCCACGGCCGCCGCGGAGCCGCCACTGCTGCCGCCGGGCACACGGCTCAGATCCCAGGGGTTGCCTGTCGGGCCCCAGGCGGAGTGCTCCGTGGAGGAGCCCATGGCGAACTCGTCCATGTTCGTGCGGCCCAGCACGACCGCGCCCGCCTCGCGTAGTCGCTCCGTGATGTGGGCGTCGTAGGGGCTGATGAAGCCCTCCAGGATGCGGCTACCCGCGGTGGCGGAACGTCCCCGCTGGAGCACCAGGTCCTTGAGCGCGACCGGGATGCCCAGGAGCGGCGGCAGGGCTGCCAGCGCGTCGGCATCACCGGCGTTCGCTCCCCGACGCGCGTCGCCGATCAGCGCATCGGCCCCGTTGGCGGAAGCCAGCGCGCCTTCCCGATCGGTCGAGAGCCAGGCGTGCAGCTGTCCGTCCTGCCGCTCGATGAGGTCGAGATGCGCTTCGGCGAGCTCACGTGCGGACAGGTCGCCAGCACGGAGTGCCCGAGCCATGCCCCGCGCCGTCAGTCGTGTGGGATCGGTCGGCTCGCCTATGCCGCTCATGGTCACGCTCCCCGGCGTGGTCGCGCCGCCTCGTGTCTTCCCACGCGGCTCATCCAGCCTCCTCGGCCATGATCGCCGGCACCACGAAGTAGTCGCCGCTCCGCTCCGGTGCCCCCGCCAGTGCCTCCTCCACACCGAAGCTCGGCGTCACGACATCCTCGCGCAGGATGTTCTCGACCTCGATGGTCTGTGCCGTGGGCGGGATATCGTCCGTGGGCAGCTCGGCCAGCACCGCGTACTGGTCCAGGATGTGGTTGAGCTGCCCCTCCAGGCGCGCCAGCTCCTCATCGGAGAGTCCGAGGCGAGCGAGATGCGCGACGTGCTCTACGTCCCTCCGTGACAGCGTGGCCATGGCGGAAGGATACCGAGGCCGAGCCGCCGGCCGGTCAGCGCGACCGCGACCCCTCCGCCGGAGAGAAGATGACGAGCACGACCAGCTGCGCCGCGACACTGTGGAAGCGGTGGGCGATCCCTGCCGCGACGAAGACCGTGCTGCCCGGCTTCACCGAGCGCTGCTGACCGTCCACCTCGAGGACCGCCTGGCCCTCGAGGACGTGGTACACCTCGTCCTCCGTGTGCGGCTGCTGGAGGTCGTCCGCGCCGGCATCGAGGACGTAGAGCCCTGCGCTCAGCTGCCCGCGGCGGAGGAACTCCAGGTACGGCTTCCCGGCCACGAGCTGCTCGGCCTGGAGCGTGGAGAGCTCGAACCGCTCGACCGGCTCCTTGGAAGCCGGCTGGGATCCCAGGTCCGCAGGATCAGGACGGTCCGCTACCGGGTGGCCGCTTCGGCTGGTCTCGTTCGTCGCCATGCGTCG
>JACCQX010000052.1 GCA_013813905.1 Chloroflexota bacterium | reverse complement strand
GACCGAGGCTGCGAGCGCCAGCAGGTCCGGACTACGAGCGATCACGGCGCGGCCCCCCTCGACCCGGAAGACCAGCTCATCCCCCTCCTCAAGGGCGAGTGCCTCGCGTACGGGGCGCGGGATGGTGACCTGACCCTTCGAGCTCATTCGCGCGGAAACGTCCATGGAAACTCCTTACTTGTGCGTACAGGTAAGGATAGCGGACCAACCGCCCAAGACACACCCCTCAAACCGGTGCAAGCGACCCAGACCGGCGTTTACCTACGACCGGCGTAACTCTCAAGTGATGAGAGCTGTTGCTCGTAGGCTACTGCTCGACCACCCGCAGGATGCGCCCCCTCAGGTCGACGGCGTACAGCTCCCCATCCGCGTCCTCACCGAAGGACACGATGTAGCCGCCGCTGTCCACCGCCCGCGGCAGCGGATCAGCCAGCGAATGGTCGGTGGAGATGGACCAGATGCGCCCAGAGCAGTAGTCGCCGAAGAAGTAGCGACCGTAGAGTGCCGGCTGGAGTGTGCCGCGATAGACGTAGCCGCCCGCCACGGCGCAGTTGGGGGTGCCCTCCTCGACCGGGTGTGCGTACTGGAGGATGGGACGATCGCTCGTGTTGGGCGGTGGTCCGCAGTCGTCCGGCGTGCCGCGAAAGGGCTCCTCTCCCTCGCACAGCCACCAGCCGTAGTCGAGACCCTTGCCCGCGTCGGGGGCCAGGGCGTGATCGATCTCCTCGTACACCAGCCTTCCGACATCGCCGATCCAGAGGTCCCCGGTCAGGCGGTCGTGGCTTGCCCGGAAGGGATTGCGCAGGCCGGACGTCCAGACCAGCTCGTCGCCGTCCTCGATGTACGGGTTGTCCGGTGGGGCAGTGTACTGGGCAGGCCCCGGCCCGTCAGGGTCCAGCGGGTCCACGCGCAGGATCTTGCCGGCCCTGTTGTTGATGTTCTGCGAACGGAAGCCGCGGGTCCCGTCACCCGTCGCGATGTACAGGTACCCGTCCGGGCCGAAGGCCAGCCACCCGCCGTTATGGCTGGCGCTCTCCTTGTCCAGCTCCAGGACGAGCCGAGCCGACGCCGGATCCGCTTGCTCTGCCGCCGCTCGCTGGTATTCCTCGATGACGATGTCCCCAGCGCGCTCGGGATCATCGTCCAGGCGGGTGTAGTAGACGTAGAAGAGCCCGTTCTCGGCGTAGCGGGGATGGAAGGCCAGCCCGAGCAGGCCCTGCTCGTTGCTCTGAAGGTCGTTGTTCCCGGGATGGATCACCCGGTCGCCGATGTCCAGGAAGGTGCCGCGCTTCTGCCAGGGCTCCTCGACCGACGCTCGCTCGGCGAGCAGCACACGGCCCCTCTGCTCCACGATGAACAACTGTCGTGGATCGCCTGGGCTCGTCACGTAGTTCGGTCGGTTCAGGTCGTCCAGCACCGTCTCCACGCCGTAGGCCGGCGGCCGTCCGCCGGCGGGTCTCGCGGTGGGGCTGGGACTCGCCCCAGGACTCGGGATCGCAGCCGGACTCGGGGTCGCAGCCGCGCTCGGCGCTGGACTGGGGTCCGCCGTGGGGGACGGGGCGACGCTCGAGGTAGGGCCAGGCGTGGAGGGGCTCGCCCCGGGTGTCGCCGTGGCAGGCTCTGCTGAGCCGGACGGCAGGGGGCTCGGTGGCAGCGAAGCCAGGGATGTCGTGCTGGGACTCGGCACAAGCGAAGGCGGCGCCGCGGTGCACGCTGCGACGGCTCCCGTCAGCAGGACCAGTACGGTGGAGCGGAGGATCGTCATCGTCGGCGTATCCGTGCGTCAGGCTTGACGGTTGGCCGCGTGATTATGCAGCCACGCTCGATCATGCCGCCCCGGATGCGCTGAACCAGCGGGAGTCATGGCGAGCCCGACGAGGCGACCGGCCTGATGGTTCGCAGCAACCCCCGCGCGCCCAGCCCTTGGAGGATAGCCTCCGCCTCGGCAAGGCCGTCCGCCTCCGTCCCACCCTCGGCGCGCGCCAGCAGTCGGTGACGTTCGATGAGGCACATCGCCAGGTGGAGCGGCAGACGCAAGGAACGCCATGCCGCGATGGCCTCGTCGTAGATCCCTCCGGAAGCTGTGTCCCCCGCAAGTGACGCCGCTCCGGCGCGCAGCGTGAGCTCGGTCGCTGCGGCCGCTCGCCCATGCACGCGCAGACCCTCCAGGCGGGCGAGACCTGCCTCGGCCGCGCCAGCCTGGCCCAGCCACAGCGAGGCGCGCGTGGCCAGTGCCAAGGCGGCGTGCTGCTCGGCGCCGAGTGACGGTGCCGCGGCGCGCTCGGCAAGAACGCGGGCATCGTCCAGACGGCCATCCACGAAGGCGAGCCAGGCACGTGCTTGATCGAGCCCCGCAGCGATCTGGGCATCCGTGTCCGGGTCCAGCGGCTCGAGTGCGTCGAGGAGGGGCCCGGCCGCCGGGTCGCCGCGCAAGGCGCGGATCATCGCCTCGCTTGCGGCGGACCCGATGCGGTGCGCCGCCGCCTGTGGTCGATCGCGGACCTGGTCCAGCATCTCCAGCGCCCAGTCCCAATCGCCTGTGTCGAGCGCGACGGCACCGGCGACCTGGCCGAACTGGAGGACCATGTCACCGACGCCCATCTTGGTGGCCAGCTCCATGCCGCCGCGGGCCGCCTCCATCGTGGCGTGCGGATCGTCCGAGACCACCAGCCAGGCCAGGTTGTTCCTGGCCCGTAGCTCGGCTCCGATCAGCCCCAGTCGCTCCGCCTCCGAGATCGCCCGGTGCAGGTCAGCCAGACCGGCTCGATCATCGCCGAGCCGCGTCTGCGCGGTGCCGCGCGTGATCAACGCATCCACGGCCACGGCCGTCGCAGCCACCTGCTCGGCCGCGTCCAGGGTGCGATCCGCCCATCGCAGGGCCTGCTGATGGTCGCCCACCAGCAGATGTGCCCGGGCCAGCTGACCGCTCAGCTCCAGGCTGGCCGGATCCGATGCGTCCATCCCCTTCAGCGCCGCCTCCAGATCGCCCAGCGCCGGCCCATGACGCTCGGTCGCGAGCAACAGGCTGGCCAGTTGCGCCGTGGCGCGGGCGGCTTCCCCACGCTGACCGAGCGTGGTGCGCCACTCGATCAGCTGGCGAAGGAACCTTTCCGCGAGCTCGAAGCGCGGCGCCGCGCGTGCCGCCAACGCGGCCTCTTCCCATAGGACGGCGCGAGTCTCGGCATCCTCCACCAGCTCCAGCCCTCGCTGGAGGTGCGTGAGGGCTCGCACCGGCACCCGCAGGGCGAGCGCCCGCTGGGCCGCCTGGCGCAGCGCGCTGACCGCGCGCATCGCGACGGCGGGGGCCTCCGAATGGTCGGGTGCCGCGCGATGCGCCTCGACCAGGTGCTCGGCCACTGCCTCTACCAGGTCCGACTCGCGCAACGACTCGAGATGGTCGGCGGCGGCGACGTGGAGCACGCGCCGCTCACGACGCGACAGCGTGCGATAAGCGACATCACGGACCAGATCCTGGACGAAGGAGAGTTGCCCCCGGCCGGGCGAGCGCAACTCTTCGTCGGCGGCCAACAGCTCCCGGCGCACGAGTCCCGCGATACGGTCGCGTGCTTCGCCGGGGTCCAAGCGGCTGGTGGCGGCCAGCGCGTCCGGATGGAAGCGGCGCCCCAGGACGGATGCGCAAAGGAGCACGGCGCGCTCGGAAGGGGGTATCGCGTCGATGCGGGCTGCTACCAACGAGTGCAGGGTCTCGGGTATGTCCACGCTTTCCAGCGGCTCGACCAGATCGAAGCGCCCGCCTCGAATGCGCACTTGACCGCGGTCCACGAGCATGCGCACCACCTCCACGCCGTAGAGCGGCACGCCACCGGCGCGATCGAGGATGTGACGCACGGCAGGCTCGGGCAGTCCCGGTGCCAGACCATCCAGCAGCTGGGCCATCCCGTCGTCAGCGACGCGCTCGAGATGCATCGCCGTGAAGCTGTGGTGGCCCGCGCCCCAGGTGGGGCGTCGGTCCAGCAGCTCCGGTCGCGCCAACGCCACGATCACGATGGGATGCCGGCGGGACCAGTCCGCCAGGTGATCGATGAAGTCGAGGAGGGCGGCTTCGGCCCACTGCAGATCCTCGAAGACCAGGAGCGCCGGCGCCCAGGCCGAGACACGCTCGAAGAAGCGCCGCCAGGCGGCGAAGAGCTCATCGCGGTCGTAGGCTGCGTGCGAGCCCGGATCGAGGAGCGTCGCCAGCCGAGGCTCGATCCACTGTCGCTCGGACTCATCAGCCAACAGCTCCACGAGCGTCGTAGACAGTTGGCGCGCCGCCAGCTCCGACTCCGTACCCTCCGTGATGCGCGCCCGCCGGCGCACCATCTCGGCCAGCGGCGCGAAGGTGATCCCCTTGCCATACGCCGGGGCACGACCGACGTGGAAGGCGACCGCTTCGGGCAGCGCATCCAACTGACGCTCGAACTCCCACACGAGCCGGCTCTTGCCGATGCCCGCGATGCCCAGCACGGAGATGAGGCGGCTGCGACCTTCGGCAACGGAGCGGCGATAGAGCTCCATCAGCTCGGCCAGCTCACCATCCCGCCCCACGAACGGGCCGGCGTGACCGGCGCCGCGACCCGGACTGCGCACGTCGGCCAGCTCGACCGCGCGCCAGGTCGCGACCGCGCCGCTCTTGCCCTTCAGGCGTGCCTTCCCGGCCGGCGCGAATCTCACCGCGTCGCCCACCACGCGTCGGGTCGCTTCGTTGACCAGCACGCCGTTGGACGGTGCCTTGCCCTGGAGTCGAGAGGCGAGGTTGACCAGGTCACCGGCCACCATGCCCTGTCCCTCCACCCCCAGCGTCACGGCCGCCTCGCCGGTGGCGACCGCCGCGCGGGCGGTCAGCCGATGGTCGGGCGCCGCTCCGCGTAGCTTGCCCACGGCGGCCACCAGTTCGAGGGCTGCCAGGACGGCGCGCTGGCCATCGTCCTCGTGCGCTGTCGGAGCGCCCCACACGGCCATGACCGCATCGCCGATGAACTTCTCCAGCGTGCCGCCGTAGCGCGACACGACCGAGCGTGCCACCTCGAAGTAGCTGGCCTGAAGGATGCGGACGTCCTCCGGGTCCAGGGATTCCGCGAGAGCCGTGAAGTCCTCGATGTCAACGAAGAGCACCGATACGAGACGGCGCTCGGAAGCCTGCGACGAGTCCGGAGGGCCCCCGCCCGGTCGTGAAGCAGGTACCGGGGCTTCCGGCATCGGGCCGCCGCAGGCGATGCAGAAGCGCAGCCCGGGAGTGACGGCCGCGCCGCAATGGGGACAGGTGGCGGTCAGCCGCCGACCGCACGAGCCGCAGAACCGTGCGGCCTCGGCGTTCTCGAGACCACAGCTCGGGCACGGCATAAGCCGGTGAGCGGCCCTTACGAAGAGCCGTCGCCCTCCTTGTGGATCATCTGCCCGACGGTGTGACCATCCGCCATGGCGATGGTCCGGGTGATACGCCACGCGAGCGTGCGCTCATGGTTGAGCACCAGCGTGACGATATGAGCATCCTCCGGGATCCCCTCGATCCGGCCACGGATACCGTCCACCTGCCCGGTCAGGGCCTTGAGGGGCTTGTGGATGAAGTACTCCGACTCTCGGTGACTGCTCTTGCTCTGGTAGTAGTAGATCTGGATGGGCGCATCCACGAAGGCCGCGATCGCCGGGTCCTGGAGTGCCTCGTCGGTGAAGAGGCCACGATCGTTGATGCGCGTGCATGTGTCGAACCCCTGCTCGGGCCCGAACCCGTCATCGGCACCCGAGGGGAACCGGTCATACAGGTCCTCCTCGTTGAAGTCGCCGCGCTCGTCCTGGGTCGCCATCCTGCGCCTCCCTCTGTAAGCAGGCCCTGATGATAGCCGTCGGTCTGCCCGCTCTAGCCCTTGGGCTCGACCACGATGGTGACCTCCGGCGTCATGCCGGAGAAGACCTTGATGGCAACCTTGTACGTGCCCAGCATCTTGAGCGGCTCGTCCAGGTCCACCTTGTGGCGATCGACCACGATGCCCCGCCGGCCCAGGGCCTCGGCGATCTCCTTGGACGTGATCGAGCCGTAGAGCTTGCCGCCCTCGCCCACCTTCACGCCCATGGTCAGCGTGGTGGAGCCGATGCGCTGCGCGGCGACCTCCGCTTCGGCGCGCTCCTTCTTGCGCTTGTCCTCGCGCGAAGCGATGTCATGCTGCCAGGCGCGATAGGCGCCTCCGGCGGCAGGCACGGCCAGCTTCCGGGGGATCAGGAAGTTGCGGGCGTAGCCGTCGGTGACGTCCTTGAGCTCGCCGCTCTTGCCCAGCGTCTGGACATCGTTGATCAGGATCACCTTCACGCGGGGACTTCCTCCATGGCAGGGTTGGGCCGAGCATCGGCCTGGGCGCGGCGGGCGCCGGCGGCCGCCTTCTCGATGAGGTCGGGCAGGCGCTTGGCGATCATGCGCACGGGCCGCGGCACGAAGCGACGGACGCGCGCCAGGTCGCGCTCCAGCTCCCGGCCATCGATGTCCAGGGCGGCCAGCTTCTCGTAGAGCAGGTCCTGCGGGACGCTCTCCAGGAACAGGTCCAGGGCCAGGACCACGATGGCGATGTCGTCCAGGCGGCCCACCACGGGGACGACGTCGGGCACCAGGTCGAGGGGCATGACCACGTACCCGGCGGCCACGCCCAGCACGGCCTTGCGCGACAGGGGGATGCGCGGATCGGCCAGCAGCTCCAGCAGCAGCCGCCCGTAGGTGGGCGCGCGGGCAGCCAGTGGCGCG
>JACCQX010000030.1 GCA_013813905.1 Chloroflexota bacterium | reverse complement strand
AGCTGGGGTACTACGCCGCGTACGCCGTGGACGAGACCTGGTGGAAGGACATGTGGATCCTGTTCGCCGCCGCGGCGGGCAAGACGAAGCAGATCCGCTTCGGACCGAACGTCACGCACGTCATCATGCGCGATCCGGCGCACGTGGTGCAGATGCTGGCCACCCTGGATGACCTCACCGGCGGCCGTGCCGAGTGCGTCGTCAGCTTCGGCAACCAGTCGTTGCTCCCCCAGCACGGCATCGACATCACCGGCATGAAGCCCCTGTCACGGGTCATGGAGGCGCAAACGGTCATGCGCTCGTTGTTCGACACGGGCGCGGTCACGCACGAGGGCGAGTTCTTCAAGTACCAGGGTCTATGGACCCTGGCTCGACCGAAGCAGGAACGGATGCCCATCAAGCTGGGCGCCATGGGTGGCCCGCGCTCGTTCCGCGTCGGTGGCGAGCTCTTCGACGGAGTCCACCAGGCCATCGGCTGCTCGCGCGAGACGTACGAGTACATGATGGAGCACGTCAAGGCCGGAGCGGAGAAGGCCGGGCGCGACTGGCAGGAACTCGACCTGGGTGCATGGATAGTGGTGGCGTGCGGCGAGGACTCGGCCGCGGCCAAAGAGACAGCCCGCATCATGGTGGCGTTCTACCTGGCGTCCATGCCGGAGCAGCAGCTCCAGCGGCATGGCCTCTCGGGCAAAGCCATCAAGCCCATCCTGGACGCCTTCGCAGCGGGCGACGTGGCCGGGGCGCTGGACCTGACGACCCCGGAGATCGGCGAGATGTTGTCGGTCGCCGGGACCCCCGAGGAGTGCCTCGAGAAGCTCCAGCGCGACATCCTCTCGACGGGCATCAACCACGTCATCGCGGCGATCGTGGACCCGTACCTGGTGAAGGCCTTCACGGGACGAGAGATCGCGAACTGCCCGGACACCCCGGGTCAGCTGCGGATGCTTGCGGAACGGGTCATCCCCAGGTTGGACGCGGTCCCCGCCTGACGCCGGCGCTCAGGAGGATCGGATGCCCCTGACGCTCGAGAGCCCTGGATGACGGCTGACGCTCCCTACGACCCGACCAGCGACGGCGAGCTCCAGCAGGAGTTCGTCGAGCAGTGGCGCAACGCGGCGTACGGGTGCTTCAGCTCGGGGCACAAGTTCTGTCGCGAGGTCTGCCCCGTGATGCAGGTCACGCGCAACGAGAACCACACCCCGACCGCCTTCCACGCCAACGTCGTGGCCATGGAACAGGGCGCCTACGGGATCGCTGACGTCGCGGAGGACTACGTCCACTGCACCCAGTGCGGCGCCTGCGAGCTGCGCTGCCCCAACACGCTCTTCACGGGCGACTTCTACCGCAACCGGACCCAGACGGTGAAGCTGGTCAAGGCCATGCGCGCCCTGGCCGTCGACTCCGGCGTGGAGCAGCCCCACTGGAAGCGCTGGATCGAAGCGACCGTCGACCGCAGGAACGAGCCGGTGCTGGAGGTGCCGGTCGAGCAGGAACGGGTGCGCGATTGGGCAGAGGGCCTGGACCTGGCCACGGGCGGCGAGACGGTGCTCTTCGTCGACTGCGAGGCTGCCTTCTTCCGAACCTCCGTGGCGCGCTCGACGGCACAGGTGCTGAACGCTGCCGGTGTCGAGTTCGGGCTCATGCGCGAGCAGTGGTGCTGCGGCGGTCCGGCCAGCGAGATGGGCTACACCGCCCACGCGCGCAACTTCGCCGAGCACAACGTGGCCGATTGGCGGGCCATCGGCGCCCGGCGGATCATCACCTTGGACCCGCACGACTACATCACCTTCACGGAGGACTATCCGACCTACTTCGGCGCGGCCTACGACTTCGAGATCCTGCACATAACGGAGCTTGTGGCGGATCTTGTCCGCGACGGGAAGCTGACCTTTACCCAGCCCATCGAGAGGGTGGTCACCTACCACGACCCCTGCCGGCTCAACAAGCGCAAGGGCATCCACGAGTCACCACGCGAGATCCTGCGCGCGATCCCGGGACTCACCTTCAAGGACGTGGACCACGTGACGCAGTGGTCCTACTGCTCGGGAGCCGGCGCCGGACTGGCCATCGAGAAGCCGGAGATCACCGCCGAGATCAGTCGCCGGCGGGTTACCCAGGCTGCCGACCTGGGGGTGGACGCGCTGGTCAGCGCCTGTGTCTGGTCTGAGCGACCGCTGTCGGAGCAGGGCGCGAAGCTGGAGCAGCCGCTCGACGTCATCGACCTCATGGAGCTGGTCGCCCAAGCCGCTGGTGTGGATGGACGGGGCGTCACTGCGGTCCGCAGCGGCGGGGCCGTGGCGGGCGTCCGCGGCGGCGAGGCCTCGCGCGGAGCGCCGGAGGCTCTGGCTTGACCGCGCCGCCCATCGCCCAGAGCGATCCCTTCCTGGACGAGCTCCGTTCCATCCTGGGTCCGGACGGCGTTCGTGCCGACAAGCCGGCGCGCTGGAACCGAACCCGCGTCCCGGCCCCATTCCCGGTCCACCGTTGGGCTGACTACGCACCGGACGTCGTCGTCTTGCCGCGAACCGCGCAGGAGATCGCCGGCGTGGTGAGACTGGCGAATCGCCACGGCATCCCCGTTGTGCCGCGCGCTGGCGCGACGGGGCTGAACGACGGCGCCGTGCCGCTGCGGAGGGGGATCATCGTCGATGTCAAGCGCATGAACCAGATCAGGGAGATCGACCTGGTCGACCGGACGGTCACCGTGGGGCCTGGCATCAACATGCTGAAGCTCAACGAGGAGCTGCGGAAGCATGGAGTGATGTTCCCGGACGACCCCGCGTCGTATCCGTGCTCCCTCGTGGGCGGGCGGATCGGCACGAGTGGCTGGTCGCTCATCGGGGGACGCTATGGGCACACGCGGGACCTGGTCATCAGCTTCGAGATCGTGCTGCCCACGGGCGAGATCATCCGCGTCGGGGACGGCGGCGGGCGCAAGATCCGCAAGTCCTCCACCGGCTACCAGCTGAAGCACCTCTTCATGGGCCACCAGGGCACGCTGGGCATCGTGACCGAGGCGACGCTCGAGCTCGTGCCGCGGCCGGAGGTCGAGTTCGCGGCCTTCTTCCACTATCCCTCGTTCCAGGCCGCTTACGAGAGCACGGGGGCGCTGACCAAGTCCGGCCTGGCCACGCTGGCGGGAGTCGTCCTCTTCGACGAATGGAAGCTGCGCTACCTGCGGCGTGACGACGAGGCCTACATCCCCCAGGCGGAGAACGTGCGCGCCGTGGTGGCTACGGCCATGTACGGCACGCGCGACGAGGTCAAGCCGGCGGCGCGGCGGCTGGTGCGGACCGCCCGGGAGAGCGGCGGCACCTATCTGGGCGACGAGGTGTCGCAGGGCGACTGGGCGGCGCGGCACGACCGCTATGCCACGCCACTCCATGGGCGGCTGCGCACCACGGGCCAAGTCGTGCCCATGAGCTGGCATTGCGAGGATGCCGCAATCAACTACAGCGCGCTTCCCCAGGTCATGGAGGAGTGGCATGCCATCGCCGACCGGATCATCGACCGCTACGGCATCTTCGATGACTGGGGCATGTTCTTCTACACGAATGCGGCCCACAAGCCCTGGGGCGACTACCTGGTGGAGATCGACATCGGCATCTGGGAGCAGAAGCTGGATGACGTGAACTGGGCTGGCTGGGTGGAGGCCAAGCACGACATCGCGGCGGTCGCGCTCAAGTACGGCGGCTCCATCACGGCCTGCCATGGTGCGACGCGCGAGGGGGATGCGGAGCTGGCCGCGGAAGAGATGGGCGGCGGCTTTGAGGTCATGAAGGCCATCAAGCGCGTGCTGGACCCGAACAACATCATGAACCCCGGCAAGTACGAGCTGGACACGGCGTATGATCCGAACGCTCCCAGCCCGTTTTCCGGGCGACGCACGGGAGGAAACTGACGATGCTCGGCTTCCTGCTCAGCCGTCAGCGCCCGCCGGAGGCGCGGCGGATCAACGACGACGTGATCATGCGCTTCGACCACGTCTACGAGGTCGCCCCGGGGAAGATGGACCTCTTCCCGCAGCAGGACATCCCGGCCTGGGACACGCTGCGCATCGTGGCCAGCCGCTGGGACCACCTGGCCTGGATGCACGACCACTGGGCGGACTCGGTCCTGGGCGTGGAGGAACTGGAGTCGGAAGCGGACGACCCTGATCTCGACGGGATCCAGGCGAGCGGCGTGCCCTCTGGATAGCTCAAGCCCAGCTTAGCCAGGCACGACTCGGGCCGGGCGGTCGCGTGCAGCGCCGGATCGACAGCCGGCGCGCTCACCTTCAACGTCATGCGGGCGCTTCGTGGCGAGCGACGAAGACCAGCGTCTCGTCGTCCGGCGTCGCGGGCGCTCCGTTGTATCGGCCCTCGACTGCGACGTCGCTGAAGCCGGCGGCTTCCAGCATCTGGAGCAGCTCCTGGGCGAAGTAGTGGTTCAATCGGATACTGCGCCGATCCTCCCGTATCACGCTGCCCTCCCGCAGCAGTCGTGCTTTCATCTCGATGGTCCGGCACTGCTGCAGCGGGTCGAACCAGACCGATCGGACCAGCAGCTCCAATGCGTCGCCGCCCGCGGTCATCCGCTTCTCTGGCTCCGCGGGCCAGTCGCGCGGGAGATCCGTGCGCCGGCCTGGCAGCCATCTTGCCCAGTCCAGCTCGTCGACTCCCGCCCATGGCTGGTCGTGGCTGAAGACGAGAGCGCCGCCGGGCTCCAGATGTCGGAACGTCCGTCGCAACGCCTCAAGGTCCTGTGCCCGGGAAGCACCGATACCGAAAGAGTCGACGCTGTAGATCGTCCGGAAGCGTCTCGGCAGGTCCAATGCGTGGAAGGCCTGCGCGTGGAGCACCGGAGACAGGCCCCGTGAGATGCCGGCCTGCCGGGCTTGTTCGAGCATGTCCGACGAGACGTCGACGCCCTCCACGTCCAGCCCGGTCGCCAGCAGCGGCAGGAGGATACGCCCGGTGCCGGCGCCCAGGTCGAGCGCTGGCTGTCCGAAGCGTTCTATGGCCCCGCGATAGTAGGCGAGCTCATCGGGCTCGGCCTCGCTCTGCGCCCACCAGAGGGCCATCAGGCCGTGATGCCAAGTCTCCGGCTCGTCGGTCACGCGAGGCAGCATAGGGCTCGCGCTCTCGCCGGAGGCCACGACGGGCAGGCCGGCCTCGTGGCGTGCGGTAGGCTGCCTGATCGGCTGCGGAACCGTGGCCGCGACCAGCGAAGGTCAGACCATGTCACCAGCTCGACCACGCCGCAGCGCGGCCGTCATCCTCCTCTCCGCGCTGCTCGCCCTGTCGATGGTGGCCGCCCCTACAGCGGCCAAGCCTCGGACTGACATGGGGAAGCCGCCGGCGGAGCCGAGATCCCGGTCGGCCCGTCATTCGACCTCACGAAGGTCCTGAAGGGCTACTCCCGCCCGCTGTACGTGACCGCCCATCAGAGCGACGGCCACCTCTACATCGTCGAGCAGGGCGGGCGCATCCAGGTCGCGACCCGGTCCTCTTCCACCGCGCCCGTGGCAGAAGGCGGGCGTCTTCCTCGACCTGACCAGCCGGGTGGCCGGTCCCTTGATCGGACGTGGCCTGCTGGGGATGGCTTTCCATCCACGCTATGACCGGAACGGGAAGTTCTACGTCTTCTATACCCGCAAGCGCGCCGATCCCGCCAAGCACGGCGACATCGTGATCGCCCAGTTCAAGGGGGGCACCGACCTGACTGCCGATCCGTCCTCGCGACGCACGGTGCTCGTCATCGACCATCCCAGCGAGTTCCACTTCGGCGGCTGGATGGGCTTCCGGCCAGACGGATATCTGTACGTCACGACGGGCGATACCGGCGACTCTTCGTTGGGGCATCCGGAGGACATCCGCACTCGTCTGGCCAAGGTCCTGCGTCTCGATCCGCGTGATCCGCCCGGTCCCAGGACGTTCACCGTTCCTTCGGATAACCCCTTCGTGGGTGTGCCCGAAAACGACCTGGTATGGGCGTATGGGTCCGCAATCCCTGGCGGGCCAGCTTCGATCGCGCCACGGGCGACCTGTGGCTGGCGGACGTTGGTCAGGGCCGGTACGAAGAGGTGAACCGCTTCGCGCCCCTGGAGAGCGGAAAAGGCGCCGATCTGGGCTGGAGCAGGTGCGAGGGCGACCATGCCTACCCGCCCGCGGGCGATCCCAGCGATCCGGACGAGTGCACGGCACCCGGTGTGACGCCGCCTCTCCTGGAGTACGAGCATGCCGCTGAGGTCACGCGGAACTGCGCCGCGGTGGGGGGTTACGTGTATCGCGGCAGCGGTCAGCCCACATTGGCGGGCCGCTATCTCTACGCCGACTACTGTTCCGGCCGCATCTGGACTATCCCAGCGGACACGAGTCCGGTGACCCGGTCCCTTCACCGCTGGTGGCGGGCCGCCTCTTCACCTCGTTCGGGGAGGACGCGACGGGCGAGATCTACCTCAGCACCCAGAACGGGGCCATCTGGCACATCCACGAGCGGTAGACCGCGGTCCGCGGTTTCCAGGAACACGACCGTCACCTCCGCTTGACACGGCGCCCGGATGCGGCGTGCCAAGATGCCGGCCATGGATGTGTGCGTCCGCAGGATCACCGCCGCAGACGGGCCGCTACTGCGTGAGCTGCGCCTCCGCAGCCTCTCCGAGGCGCCGGAGGCCTTCGGTCAGTCGCTGGCTGACGCCGCCGCTCGACCCGACGCGGAGTGGCGCGCCGAAGCGAAGGCCGCCAGCCAGGGCGACCGGCGCGCCTGGTTCATCGCGCACGACGCCGGTGCCGATCGCACGACATCCGTCGGCGTCGTACTGGTCCGCCGCCGGCCACCCGATGTCGCCCTCGTGTTCTCCATGTGGGTCGATCCGCAAGTGCGCCGGGGCGGCGTGGGTCGCGTCTTGATCCGCGCTGCGACCGATTGGGCCGCCTCGTGGGGCGCCGACCGCGTCGTCCTCTGGGTGGTGGCGGGCAACGAGCCGGCCATCCGCTTCTATCAGCGCCTGGGGTTCACGCTGGTCGACTCGGGACCGGACGCGGAGTCCGGGCGGGCGTACGGCGCGCTGGCCATGGTCAGGGGAATCACAGCCGAGGCCTTCAGGGCTCCGTAAGGGCCACTGCGAGGCTCGGGACGCGCTCCACGGTGACCGCGGGCTGATCGACCGACACCCACGCCCGGTCCAGGATCATGTGGATCACCGTCGGCCGGCCCGAAGCCAGCGCCTCGCGGATCGCGTCCGGGACCTGATCATCACGTTCGACGCTGATGCCCTGGGCGCCCATGGCCCGAGCGGCCGCCGCGAAGTCGATGGAACCCAGGTCCGTCCCGGCGGCGGCCCGTCCCTCCCGGTCCTGATGCATGCGGATGGTGCCGTAGCGCTGATTGTCGAAGACCAACGCCACCACGGACACGCCCTGGCGGACGGCAGTTTCGAGCTCGTTCATGCTCATCGCGAAGCCGCCATCGCCGCACACTGCCACGACCTGTCGGCGCGGATACACAAGGGCCGCCGCGATGGCTGCTGGCAGGCCGTAGCCCATGCTGCCCGCGGTCGGGGCCAGGAACGTGCCAGGCCGTCGGAATCGATAGCCGCGGTGGAGCCAACCGCCGAAGTTGCCCGCGTCACAGGTGATGATCGCCTCGGCGCTGAGCTGGCGCCGAAGCTCGGTGACGACCCGGCCGGGATGGACTCCGGGCCCCTCCCAGGTGCCGCCATCCACGGTGCTGGCGGCCAGGTACGCCTGGCGGTCCACGGCCGCGGCCTGTAGACGGGCCTCGCGCGTCTCGGCATGGAGCACGCCGGCCCGCAACAGGGAAAGTGCCTCATCGACGAATCGCCCGATGTCCGCCGTCACGGGGATGGTCGGCATGGACAGGCCATGCCCGGCCTGACGAGGCTCCAGGTCCACGTGCGCCCACTGCGTTCCGGGCGTTGGCACGCGGTACTCGAACGAAGTCATCTCGTTCAGGCGGCTGCCCAGCACGAGGATCGCATCCGCCTCGGTCAGCCGAGCCTTGACGGTGGGCGCCGACGAGTAGCCGGCCATGCCCAGATAGAGCGGATGGCCGTGGGGCACTACGTCCGGACGGCGCCAAC
>JACCQX010000010.1 GCA_013813905.1 Chloroflexota bacterium | reverse complement strand
CCGCGATCGCCAGGATCGTGAAGAGCACGGCCTGGGCGATATCCGGGCTGGCCAGGAACTGGCCCAGTCCGCCGGGCATGCCGGCCACGATGCCGGCGAAGATGATGAAGCTGATGCCGTTGCCGATACCCCGCTCGGTGATGAGCTCACCGAGCCACATCACCAGCACAGCGCCACCCGCCAGCGTGAACATCTGGATGACAGTCTCGAAGCGCGCCAGGTTGAAGTCGGTGATGACGCCCGCCTGGGAGAGGATGGCCAGCGTGCCGTACGACTGGAGGAAGGCCAGCGGTACCGTCAGGTAGCGCGTGTACTGGTTGATCTTGTTGCGCCCGTACTCACCCTCGCGCGACAGCTGCTGGAGCCGCGGCACGGTGCCCGACATGAGCTGCATGATGATCGAGGCATTGATGTAGGGCGTCATGGCCAGGGCCACGATGGACAGGTCCGCCAGCCCGCCGCCAGAGAACAGGTTGATCAGCTGGAGGAAGGGCTGACCGCTCAGGAACTGGTCGAGCGCGTCACGATCGATCCCGGGCACGGGCACATGGCCCAAGGCACGGTAGATGACCAGCATGCCTGCCACGAACAGCAGCCGACGGCGGATGTCCGGGGTGCGGATGGCATTGACCAGAGCGTCGAACACCTCTAGGAGTCCGCCGACTCGGTGCTGGCGCGACTGCGTCGCTCGGGCACGGCTTCGGCCCCTTCCCCGCTCTCGGTCTCCGCGCTGGCCACGGGTCCCTCGACGGAGACGGCCGTGCTCGCCTCGGAGTCGGTGGCGGCGTCCTCCTCGGTCGCCCTCTGGGGGCCGAGGACCTGGACGAATCCGCCTGCGGCCTCGATCTTCTGTCGTGCACTGCGCGTGATGGCGTCCGTCGCCACGAAGAGCCTCTCGGTCACGTCGCCGCTACCCAGCACCTTCACGGGCTTGCGCTCGGACCCGACCAGTCCGGCCCGTCGGAGGACCTCCACGTTGATCGTGACGGGATCGCCGGCAGAGTCGCGCGAGGCGCCCAGCTCCGGCTCTACGCCGAAGCGGCCGGCCGCCGCGTAGGCGGAGATGCGGCCCACGTTGACGACCTGGTACTCGACGCGGTCACGCCGCTTGAATCCTCGCAACTTCGGCACGCGGATCTGCAGCGGGGTCTGGCCGCCCTCGAACCAGGCAGGGATGGAGCCGCCGGCGCGAGCCTTCTGGCCCTTGGTCCCGCGCCCCGCGGTCTTGCCCTTGCCGGCCGAGATGCCGCGGCCGACGCGGGTCCGCTCCTTGCGGGAACCGGGGGCCGGCTTCAGATCGTGAAGCTTCACGGTGAGGTCTCCTGCTTGTCGCGGCCACCGGCGGGCGGGGACTCGTGGCGCGTCCCTTCCTCGAAGCTGACGAGGTAGCGCACGGCGCGGATCATGCCGCGCGTGGCGGGGTTATCGGGGATATCCACCGTCTGGCCGATGCGTCGCAGGCCCAGGGCGCGGACCGTGCCCCGGGCTTCCTGGGTGGTGCCCACGACGCTCTTGACCAGCGTGACGCGCAGCTCAGCGGCCATCGCTGCCGGCTTCCCCGTCCGCCGTGGAGGGCTGTCCCGAGATGTGGATGCGCAGCGGGCGGCCACGACGCGCGGACAGCTCCTGAGCGCTGTGCATGTTGCGCAGGGCCTCGATGGTGGCGCGCACCACGTTGACCGGATTGTTGGAGCCGAGCGACTTGGACAGGATGTCACGGACTCCCGCTGCCTCTACGACGGCGCGGACCGAGCCGCCCGCGATGACGCCGGTCCCTTGCGAGGCGGGCTTCAGCAGCACGGTGCTGGCCCCGAACTGCTGACGCACCTCGTGCGGCACGGTGGTGCCCACCATGGGCACGCGGATGAGATTCTTCTTGGCGTCCTCGACGCCCTTGCGGATGGCTTCGGGCACCTCACCGGCCTTGCCCAGTCCGGCACCCACATGACCGGAGCCGTCGCCCACGACGACCACCGCGCTGAAGCTGAAGCGCCGGCCGCCCTTGACCACCTTGGCCACCCGGTTGATCTGGACGACGCGTTCTTCGAGCGTCAGCTTGGTCGGGTCGATACGTGCCATGAGGCTCCTCTCGGTCTCAGAATTCCAGGCCGGATTCGCGAGCGGCGTCGGCCAGCGCGCGGACCCGTCCGTGGTAGCGGTAGCCAGCCCGGTCGAAGACCACCTTGGTGACGCCCGCCTCGCGAGCGCGTTCGCCGATGAGCATGCCCACACGTCGTGCCCGCTCACTCTTGCTGCCCGACGTAGCGCGCGACTCGCGCTCCATGGACGAGGCGGAGGCCAGCGTGCGCCCGACCGAATCGTCGATGACCTGGGCGTAGATCTGATTGAGGCTGCGGAAGACCGCCAGGCGCGGCCGCAGCTGCGTCCCTTCCACGGTGAGGCGGATGCGGTCGTGGCGCTTCTGGCGGGCGGCACTTCGGCTCGAGGCCATGGCCATGTCGAATGTCTCCTAGTGTCTTCCGGGCTCGCGATGACGCGGGACCGGTGAGTCAGCCCTGGCAGGGCCGTGGACTTACTTCTTGCCGCCGATCTTGCCGGCCTTGCCGGCCTTGCGTCGGATGACCTCGCCGGCGTAGCGCACGCCCTTGCCCTTGTAGGGTTCCGGCTTGCGAGTGGCTCGGACGCGGGCGGCCACGTGGCCGACCAGTTCCTTGTCGATGCCGGTCACGGACAGGCGGGTAGGATTGTCGATCTCGAAGGCGATGCCCGCTGGCGGGTCGATCTCCACCGGGTGGCTGTAACCGAGGTTGAGCTGCAGCTTGCGGCCGACCAGCTGGGCTCGGTAGCCCACGCCGGTGATCTCGAGGCCCTTGCGGTAGCCCTCGGTCACGCCAGTGACCATGTTGGCCACGAGCGTACGTGTGAGGCCGTGCAGTGCGCGTGAGCGCTTCTCGTCGTTGGGACGCTCGACACGCAGCACGCCGTCCTCCTTGACGACGCGCATCTCGGGCACGAGCTCGCGCGACAGCTCACCGCGCGGTCCCTTGACCGTGATGCGCTCCCCTTCGAGCGTGACGTCCACGCCCTGGGGAACGGTGATGGGCAGACGACCGATGCGTGACATGTCGCTTACCAGACCATGGCCATGACTTCGCCGCCCAGCTGACCCTTGCGCGCCCGGCTGCCGGTCATGATGCCCTGGCTGGTGGAGACGATGACGATGCCCAGGCCACCCAGCACGCGCGGGATGTCCGTCTTGGCCGCGTAGACGCGCAGTCCGGGCTTGGAGACGCGCTTGAGGCCGCTTACCACGGGCACCTTGCCGACGTACTTCAGCTTCAGCCGAAGCACGGCCATGGGACCCTCCCGGCCCTCGCTGAAGTCCTCGATGAAGCCCTCATCGCGCAGGATCTGAGCGATGGCGAGCTTGGTTCGCGAGGCAGGCACAAGGACCTCCTCGTGGCGCGCCTGGGAGGCGTTGCGGATCCGGGTGAGCATGTCGGCGATGGGATCGGAGACGTTCATGGGGCTACCAGCTGGACTTGGTGACGCCCGGCAGCTCGCCCAGCAAGGCGCGCTCCCGGAAACAGATGCGGCACATCGCGAAGCGACGCATGTAGGCTCGGGCACGACCGCAGATCGTGCAGCGGGAATACTCCCGGACCTCGAAGCGCTGCGAGCGCTTCGCCTTGGCGATGAGGGATGTCTTGGCCATTCGTTCGCTCCTCCTTGCGCCGCTAGCCGGCGAAGGGCATGCCGAGGAGTGCCAGCAGACGCTTGGACTCCTCGTCGGTCTTGGCTGACGTCACGATGCTCACTTCGAGCCCGCGCAGGCGGTCGACCTTGTCGTAGTCGATCTCTGGAAAGGCGAGCTGCTCGCGCAGTCCCAGCGAGTAGTTGCCGCGGCCGTCGAACGA
Organism: Chloroflexota bacterium; assembly: GCA_013813905.1. Lineage (GTDB taxonomy): Bacteria > Chloroflexota > Limnocylindria > Limnocylindrales > CSP1-4 > Palsa-1032. Next base: position 3,691 of record JACCQX010000010.1, on the reverse strand, counting down.
GCGCGAGGGCACTCCCCGGAAGTCGCGGATGCGCGGCAGTGAGAGCCGGATGAGCCGCTCGAGGAAGTCCCACATGCGCTCGCCGCGCAGGGTCACCTTGACACCGATGGCGTTGCCGGTCCGCAGCCGGAACTGTGCGATGGACCGCTTCGCCCGGGTCACGATGGGCTTCTGGCCCGTTATCTGGGACAGGTCACCGACCGCGGCATCGAGTGCCTTGGCATTCTGGAGCGCCTCACCGAGGCCGATGTTGATGACGATCTTCTGGAGCCGCGGCACCTGCATGGGATTGACGTACCCGAACTCCTTCTGGAGAGCGGGGGCGACTTCCTCGAGGTACCGCTGGCGGAGGGCGCTGGTCACGACTTGGTGTCCTCGACGCGGGTCAACGTCTCACCGCAGTGGCGGCAGATGCGCACGCTGCGGCCGTCGGCCGCTTTCTGATGTCGCACGCGAGTGGGCGTGTCGCAGGCGCGACAGACGATCATCACGTTGCTGACGTGCACGGGGCGGGCGATCTCCAGGATGCCGCCCTGCTGGGCCTTGGGCATGCGTCCCGCCCGGTCGGGCCGCGGCGGCTGTGCCTTGGTGTGCCGCTTCGCGATGTTGATGCCGTCGATCAGCACCCGATCGGGCTTGTCCATGCGTTCCACCGTGCCCCGCTTGCCGGCGTCCTTGCCGGTCAGCACGAGCACCTGATCGCCCTTGCGTAGGTCGGGCACGTGCGTCGCCCGGGGAGCGGGGGTCCGGGCCATCACAGCACCTCCGGGGCGAGAGAGATGATCTTCATGTAGTTGCGGTCGCGCAGCTCGCGCGCGACCGGTCCGAAGATGCGCGTGCCGCGTGGGTTGCCCTGATTGTTGATGAGCACAGCGGCGTTCTCGTCGAAGCGGATGTAGGAGCCATCCGGACGGCCGAACTCCTTGTTCGTGCGAACCACTACGGCACGGACGACGTCGCCCTTCTTGACCGCGGCGTTGGGGATGGCCTGCTTGACGCTGGCCACGATCACGTCGCCCACGCCGGCCGTGCGCTTCTGCGAGCGGCCGAGGACCCGGATGCACTCGATGGTGCGCGCGCCAGTGTTGTCCGCGACCTTCAGCCGGCTGCTGGCCTGGATCACGCGGGCACCTCCTGAGGGCGCCGGTCCGCCGTCTCATCGATCGTAGCCGCGTCGGCACGACCGGGGTGAGCAGCCATGTGGATGGCCTCCGCCGTCTCCGGTTCCTCGCCGGCCAGCGCATCGGTCGAGCCCTCACCGGCGCGCTGCACGATGGCCACCAGCCGCCAGCGCTTGGTGGCACTCAGCGGCCGTGACTCCTCGATGCGGACGGTGTCACCGAGGTGCGCCTCGTTGGCCTCGTCGTGTGCCTTGAACTTGGTGGTCAGGCGGATGACGCGCTTGTAAAGGGGGTGCCGCGAGAGGCGCTCCACCGACACCACGATGGTCTTGTCCATCTTGTCGGACACCACGCGTCCGACCTTTTCCTTGCGCTTGGCCCTTGTTCGGACCTCGACGGCGCTCATCGCTCTCCTCCGGCGCCGGCGGGCGCCACGTTCGCGGCTGTCGTCGGCGCAGCGCGTGCCCGCTCCGTCTGGACGGTCAGCAGTCGGGCGATCGATCGCCTCGTCCGCGAGATCTGGCTGTGATCGGTGAGCTGACGCGTGGCCAGCTGGAAGCGCAGGTCATAGAGCTGGCGGCGAGCGACCGACAGCTCATCCTCGAGCTCCGCGTCGTTCAGGGCACGCGCCTTAACGATGTCCATCGCCGGCTCCTTCCCGCACGATGAACTTGACGTCCACGGGCAGCTTGTGGCTGGCCAGGCGCATCGCCTCGGCGGCCTCCGCCTCAGGCACGCCGGCCATCTCGAAGAGGATCCGGCCGGGGCGCACGACGGCCACCCAGTGGTCGGGTGCGCCCTTGCCTGAGCCCATGCGGACCTCGGCCGGCTTCTTGGTCACCGGCTTGTCCGGGAAGACCCGGATCCAGATCTTGCCGCCACGCTTGACGTAGCGGGTCATGGCGCGGCGCGCCGCCTCGATCTGGCGGCTGGTGATCCAGGCCGGCTCTTCGGTCATCATGCCGTACTCGCCGAAGGCGATGGACGAGCCACCTTTGGCCATGCCGCTCATGCGGCCACGCATGACCTTTCGGTGCTTGACCCGACGGGGCATCAGCATGTTAGGCCCCTCCTGCCGCTGCGGCGGCCATGGCCTCGTTGGGCAGCTGCCGCTCGGGGATGATGTCGCCGCGGTAGATCCAGACCTTGACGCCGATGCGGCCGTATGTCGTGTGCGCGTGCACTTGGCCGTAGCTGATGTCCGCGCGCAACGTGCCCAGCGGGATGCGGCCGTCCTTGTCCCACTCGCGGCGGGCCATCTCGGATCCGCCCAGCCGACCAGAGACCTGGATCTTGACGCCCTTGGCGCCGGCCTTCATGGTGCGCTGGATAGCCTGCTTGATGGCCTTGCGGAAAGCGATCCGGCGGGCCAGCTGCTGCGCGATGTTGGAGGCCACCAGGACCCCGTCGAGCTCCGGCTGGCGGATCTCCTTGATCTCCAGCTTTACCTTGCGCGTGGTGAGCCGCCCGATCTGCTGGCGCAGTGCCTCCACGTTGGCGCCGCCCTTGCCGATGACGATGCCCGGCTTGGCCGTGTGGACCGTGACCGTCACATGGTTGATGCCGCGCTCGATCTCGACCATGGAGACGCTCGCGTTGGCCAGCCGCCTGGTCATCAGCCGGCGGATGGTCATGTCTTCCGTCAGCAATGCCGTGTAGTCCCGATCGGCATACCACTTGGCGTTCCAGGTGCGCGAGATGCCCAGCCGAAAGCCGTAGGGATGGACCTTGTGACCCATCAGCGGCCCTCTCTGTTCTCGACCGTGACGGTCACGTGCGTCATAGGCTTGTGGATGGGGAAGGCGCGGCCCTGGGCACGAGGCCTCCAGCGCTTCATGGTCGGTCCCTCATTGGCGATGGCCTCGGCCACGAACAGGTCATCGAGCGACAGGTCGTGGTTGTTCTCGGCGTTGGCAGCTGCGCTCTTGAGCACCTTGGCCACCTCCTTGGCGGCACCCTGGGGCATGAACTGGAGCATGGCCGCAGCCTCCTCGACGCGCTTGCCCACGATGGCCTGGGTGACCAGCCGGGTCTTGCGCGTGGAGCGGCGGATGTACTTTGCAGTGGCGGAGACTCGCATGAGTCCTCCTACTTCAACGAAGTCGACCGCTCGGTGCTCTTGCCGTGCCCGCGGAAGGTGCGGGTGGGCGAGAACTCACCGAGTCGGTGACCGACCATGTTCTCGGTCACGTAGACCGGGATGTGCTTCCTGCCGTTGTAGACGGCCACCGTGTGGCCGATGAAGTCCGGGAAGATGACGCTCGCCCGCGACCAGGTCTTGAGCACCTTCTTCTCATTGCGCTTGTTCATCGTCTGGACGCGACCAAGGAGTCGCGCCTCGACGAACGGTCCCTTCTTGAGGGATCGAGACATCTCAGCCCTCCTGGCCTAGCTCTTCCGATGACGGGAGCGCACGATCACCCTCCCGCTGGTCTTGTTGCGCCGGGTGCGATGCCCCATGGCCGGCTGGCCCCAGGGCGTCTTGGGCGGCATGCCCGTGGGCGACTTGCCCTCACCACCACCGTGCGGATGGTCGCGCGGGTTCATGACCACGCCCCGCACCTCGGGAC
>JACCQX010000194.1 GCA_013813905.1 Chloroflexota bacterium | reverse complement strand
AGCTCACCGGAGATCCGCTCTACGGAGATGTGACGAGGACTACCCTCGACTACCTGCGCGTCAACCTCACCACGCCCGACGGCGCTTTCGCCGCCAGCGAGGACGCCGATACGGAAGGCGTCGAGGGAGCCACCTACGTGTGGCGGGCGGCCGAGATACGCGAGGTCCTGGAGGAGGACGCGCCGCTCTTCGCAGCGGCCCATGGCGTCACGGACGAGGGCAACTGGGAGGGCGTCACGATCCTCCAGCGGGTGCGCAGCGATGCGGAGCTCGCAGGGCGTTTCGGGCTGCGCCCCGAGGAGATCGCCACGGCGCTGGCGGAGGCCCGCGATCGGCTCCTGGAGCGCCGCCGCTCACGCCCGCAGCCAGCTCGCGACCTCAAGGCTTTGGCCGCCTGGAACGGGCTGGCCATAGCCGCCCTCGCCGAGGCCGCCCGCGCCGTGGAAGCACAGGGGGACGCGGCTCGGGCGTCGGTCTATCGAGAGTCAGCGGTCACCGCCGCGGAGGCCATCCTGGCCGGACTGGGCGGTCCGGGCGGTCGCCTCAAGCGCTCCTGGAAGGACGGTCGAGCCACGGGCGACGGCGTCCTGGAAGACCACACCCATCTCGCCGAGGGCCTCCTGGCACTCTACGAGGCGACCTTCGACGAACGCTGGTTCGTGGCCGCGCGGGAGATGGTGGAGGTCGTGCTGAACCACTTCCGCGACCCGGCAGGAGGTTTCTTCGACACCGCCGACGACGCGGAGCGGCTGGTCACGCGTCCCAAGGGCCTCCAGGACAACGCGCTCCCGTCGGGCAACGCCATGGCCGCGACCGTCCTGCTCCGACTCCACGCGTTCACCGGCGAGGCGCGCTACCGATCGGCCGCTGAGGCGACGCTGGCGCTCGTCGCTTCCGTGGCGCAGCTCTATCCCACGGCATTCGCCCAGTGGCTCATCGCAGCGGACCTGGCCGGGGGACCCATCGACGAGGTGGCCATCGTTGGGTCGCCGGAGGCTCCCGGAACGGCTGCGCTTCTGACGGTCACCGCGGAGGGCTTCCAGCCGCGACAGGTGGTGGCCGCCAGCGCGGCACCGGACGACAGCGCGGTCCCGCTGCTGCACGACCGAACGATGCGCGATGGCAAGCCGACGGCCTATGTCTGTCGAGGCTTCACCTGTCGCCAGCCGGTCAACGATGCGGAGGCCCTGCGGCGCGAGCTGAGCGCCGCGCCCGGTCGGCAGGGTCAGGGCGGGCAGGCTCAGGGCGGCGCGGCCCCCGCCTGATCCATCAGGGCGCCGTGCCCGCCATTGACCGAGATGTCGACCAGCGCGTAGCTGACCACCATGGTGATGACGATGAGGGCCATGACCACGCCCAGATCGGCGCTCGCCACGAGGTAGCGCGACCTCTTCGCCATGTTCCGCAGGAAGGGCAGCGCCAGGGCCGCCGTGCCGGCCACGATGAGCGACTCGAAGAGCGTAGCCAGGAGATCGGGCGTGGCGATCGGTTCCGGGACGCCGGGGTGCGCACCGAAGGGCAGGCCCACCGTTCGCGTCACGAGCCATGTGGCGACGACGGTGGCGTTGACCAACAGCCCCAGGGCGGCCAGCCCGACCTGTGGTCGCCTCGCGAACAGCACGCCCCAGCCGAGCTGGAAGACGGCGACCATCACGAAGAACGTCCCCGAGAGCGTCTCTTCCCGGAAGTGATCGCCCACCACCGCGGCGTGGATCATGCCCACGCCCAGCGAAAGGGTGGCCACCGGCAGCACCAGCCAGCGATCAAGGCCGACCTTCGAGCCCTGCGGACCCAGCAAGCTCCGTCGCTGGAGCAGGGCCGCGATGAATGGACTGGCCAGCACGAAGCCGAGGACGATGATGACGAAGACCTGGTGGACGACGGTGTGTCCGATGGCGTGCTCCCTTCTCCCTGCGGTTCGTGCCACGCGCGCGACCGGATGAGCCGGCCTGCAGCGACTACCCTTCCGGGGTGACCGATATCCGGGCTGCCGGTCCGGCCGATCTGCCCCAGCCCGAGGGGGTCATCTTCGACCTTGACGGGACGCTCGTCGATACCGTCGGCGCGCGCATCGAAGCCTGGCTGCTCACCTTCCAGGAGCTCGGCTTCGAAGTCGACCGCAACCACCTGGCGGGCCTCATCGGGGCCGACGGCAAGCGCCTTGCCATCGAGGTGGCCGAGGTAGGCGGGCGCCAGCTGTCAGAGGATCGAGCGGAGGCCATCGATCGCCGCGCCGGCGAGCGCTTCGACCGGATCAACGTGGACCCCCAGCCCCTGCCGGGAGCGGTCGAGCTCCTGCACGCGCTCACTGCTTCCGACTTGCCCTGGGCCATCGCGACTTCCAGCCGGGCGGCGCAGGTCACCGCCTCTATCGGTGCCCTGGGCATCGGGCCGGACGCGCACATCGTGGACGGATCCAACGTGGCGCAGGCGAAGCCAGCGCCCGACCTCCTGTTGCACACGGCCGAGCGTCTGGGCCTCTCGAGCCGCCGCTGCTGGTATGTGGGCGACGCGACCTGGGACATGCGCGCGGCGCGGGCGGCTGCGATGGTGGCCATCGCTGTGCCGACGGGTGCCGCTTCGGCAGAGACCCTGCTGGCCGCCGGAGCACACCTGGTGCTACCGGCGCTCGATGAGCTGCGCCGTGAGCTACAGCGTCGGGACCTCCTCTCGAAGCGGGCTGACTGACGATCTGGGCCGCTACGGCTCCACGACCAACGCTCCGTGCATCGGCCCGTAGTGACCGGGCACGGTGCAGGCGAACTCCAGGCCGGCCGTCTCCGCCGTGGCGGTGTACTCGAACGCCTGCATGCCGTCGGTGAAGTTGGGCACGCCGGGCAGCTCCGCGACATCGTTGGCCTGGAGCTGCTCGGGGGGGCCGATGTAGAAGTTGTGCTCGAGCCCGCCTTCGTTGGTGATCTCGAAGGTGTACGTCTCACCCTCCGTCAGAGCGATCTCCGACACCTGCTCGCCGTCCCGCAGGATCTGCACGGCCATGGTCTCGGTCAGGCCGATGGTCCCGTCACCGGTTGCCTGGCTGCCACCCGGCGAGGCGGCTGGGCTGCCGCCGGGCGATCCCGCCGGAGTGCCACCCGGCGAGGCGGCTGGGCTGCCGCCCGGAGATCCGGCCGGGCTCTGCCCGGGGGATCCCCCGGGACTGCCTGACGGTGCCGGCTCGGGCGGATGGACGGTCCAGTCGGAGCCGGCGCTGCCCTGGCTGCCGCAGGCGGCCAGGACGAGACTGGCGACGCCGGCCAGGAGCAGGGCTCGAGCATGAGACAAGGCGTTGATCTTCATGCCCGGCATTCTGCGGTATGCAGCGTGGGGTCGCCCTGGGGCACGGTCAAGGCTGGTCCGCGCCGGTCGGCTCGCCCGCACCCGCTGGCGTACCCGTCGGTCCATCCGCGTCCGGGCCGGGCAGCATGCCGGACCTGATGGCGATGCCCGCCGCCTCCACCCGACCGGAGACTCCCAGCTTGGCCAGGATGCGGCGCACATGCACGCCGACCGTTCGATCGCTGATGAAGAGCCGTTCGCCGATCTCGCGGTTGGAGCGTCCCTCCGTGAGAACCCACAGCACCTCCAACTCACGGGGACTGAGGCCGAAGCGACCGAGGCCGTTGGTCCCTTCAGGCGAGCCGAGCCGTTGGCCGATGGCCCGCGCCGTGGTGGACCGATCGGAGGCTGCGGGGCCTGGACTGACCGACAGCATCTGCCGCTCGCCGATCCCGCGCGGGAGGAAGGGCCCCTCGTCCACGGCGCGATCGGGCACGATGCGGGTGGAGGGCGGTGCCGGCCTGGCCAGGCCGGAGGCGCCCGGCAGGTCGATGCGCGCCCTGCGGGCGAGGTCGGCCAAGGCGCGGCGCAGAGGTTGAGCGGGCAACTCGCTGGCGATCTGCCACGCTTCCTGTAACGGCCGTCGTGCAGGCTCGCGGCCTTCGCCAGCCTGTAGTAGCGCGAGTGCCTGCCACCAGCGAGCCTTGGCCACCTGATAGGGCACCGGGACAGCCGCCCAGCCGTCGGCCACACGCGCCCAGCGGGCAGCAGAAGGGCGCCCGCGCAGCCGGGCCAGCTGCGCTCGCGCTGTCTCGAGGTGGAGTTCCGCTTCACGCCGCGCACCGAGCGTCGGGGGAAGCGCGCTAGCCGCGACGGCCCGCTCCGAGTCAGGCAGCGCACGACCAGCCAGTCCTCCCGCCCGCGCGACGGCCGGATAGTCGCGCGCCTGACGGCCGACCTCCGTGAGCGTGGCGGCCGCTTCCAGGCAGGTCGAGGCGGCCAGCGCGATCTGCCCGGCATCGCCGGTCTCCATGACGCGGTCCCAGGCCGCGGTCGCGACGGTGACCGCTTCATCCGCCTGACCCCGCCACAGCAGCAGGCTGACTGCCGTGCGCAGCACCAGGGCCGTCCATTGACCCGCCGGCACCTGTTCCAACTGGAGCAGCGTGCGGCCCACCAGGCGAGTGGCTTCCTCGTCGGCACGAGACTCGACCAACACCAGGCCGAGGTAGAGGATGGGGCTGAACCAGGCTACGCCGGCCGGCCGGCCGGCCAAGCCTGCCCGGCACTCTACCTCCGATTCTTCCCAGCGACCGAGCATGAACAGGATGTCCGCCGCGTTGCCACGCAGGAACGCACCATATGTGTCACCGAGCCCGGCGTCGCGCGCATCGCGGATGCCCTTATTGACCACGGCGAGCGCCGCTTCCCGCCGCGAATCGAGGTCGAGCAGGGTGGTCCGGTTGGCGTAGGCACGCATGAGATCGTCCAGCCGGCCGGTGCGGCGGGCGACGTCGGTGGCCTCCTCCAGGAGCGCCAGGCCACGGTCCAGCTCGCCCAGGTAGGCGGTGTCCACGCCCAGGGTGCACGTCGCGTGGCCCGCTTCAGGAAGCGCGGGTGGCTCCGTCCGTGCGGCTACCGCCCGGGCCTCCCTGGCGAGGGCGGCACTCTCCTGGAACCGGCCGTCGATCATCAGATGCTGCGCCAGCACCGCCAGCGCCCGCGCCCGGCCCGGGCTGGGCTCGGCAGGCATCATCTCGAGCGCGTCGTGCAGTGCCGCGATGCCGCCCACCAGGTCGCCGCCATCCCACCGGTAGCGACCCAACTGCGTATACAGCTCGGCCAGCCGCAGAGAGTCGTCTCGTCGAGCCTGGCGCTGGGCGTCGGTCAAGGCGGCCTCACGGATGCTCCCCGTGCGCGGCGAGGTTCGCTGCCGTCGGGGCCGCGAGTCGATGGCTCGGCGGATCAGGGCCGCCGCGCGACGGAACGAGCCGCCCACAGCCGCCGCCCGCGCGGCCGCCGCCAGGGTGGCGGCCAGATCGACCGCTCGGTCGGAGCCCTCCCCGAGCGGATCGCCCAGCTCCAGCGCGCTCTGATAGTGCAACAGTGCCGTCTCGCCGGGATCCAGGCGCTCGGCGGCCAGACCGGCCGCCAGGTGTGACGCGCGCGCCGCCACCGTACGGGAGGCGGCCGCCCAGTGCCAGGCCGCCTCCGCAGACGGCAGCTCCGCTGAGCCCGCCAGAGCGGCATGGAAGGCGTGTCGTTCCGGCGGCAGGCAAAGAGCCTCGATACCCTCGGCATAGAGCTCATGGGCGATACCGAGACCCGTGCGCCCGGCGCGCTCGACCAGCAGCCCGCTGTCGATGGCCTCGTTGACGGCCGAGCCGGACAGGTGCCCCTCGGGCAGCGCCAAACCCAGGCAGGTCGCTCGAGGCAGCGGGCGGCGCGCAGCGGCCAGCAGTCGGACGGAGCGCAGCGCCCCAGGCGAGAGGGCGTCGAGCCGGGCGCCCAGCACCTCGTCGAACGGATCCGAGAGCCGCAGCCCGGCCAGGGCGCGGCGCGCCGTGATCAGCTGCACCGCCAGCAACGGATTCCCGCCCGAGCCTTCCGAGAGGGCGGCCAGCGAGCTGCCCGAGGGCCGCTCGCCCTCGAGCGCATGGCATAGCTCGGCCAGTTCCACTCCCGAGAGGGGTGCCGGCTGTATGACGTGGGCACCGGGCGCGCGCATCAGCCCGGAGAGGAAGTCTCGAGCCGGGTGTCGCCGGTGCAGCTCATCCGGCTGGAAGGTGACCAGCAGGCAGAGGGAGGACGGTCGCGCGACGCCCTGAAGCGACTCGATGAGATGGCGGGTGGCGGGATCCGACCAGTGCAGATCCTCCAGGATGAGCAACAACACCCCCGTCGCCGCGATCCGCTCGAGCGTCCTTCGGATCGACTCCGCGACCCGGCTGCCCACCTGCTCGGCGGCCTCCAGGCTCGGTGCTTCCCGGGCGATGCCCAACGCGTCCAGGCGAGGGACCAGCGACGGCAGGAGCGCGGCGAGGTCATGGGCGGCGGGCGCCACGGTGGCACGGAAGCGCTCGTCCGGAAGGGCGGCCAAAGCGCCTTCCAATGCCTCAGCCAGGACCGCGTAGGGCAGCCCGGCCTGCGGTTCGGTGGCATGGCCGCGCGCGACGATGAGCCCGGGCACGTCGTCCAGGCGGGTCTCCGACTCGTCGAGGAGGCAGGAGATGCCGATCCCCGCGGGACCGGCCAGCACCACGCGGCCCGACTCCCCCTGGGCCGCCCGCTGGAGTGCCTCGGCCAGCTCCGCCAGCTCTTGCTCGCGGCCCACCAACGCCATGCTCGAAGCATACGCGTGCGGGCGCCGATACTTGCCCCATGAGCCAGGCCTCCAGCCACCCCGATAACACCCTCAACGAGATGTCGGGAGAGGCGTGGCTCTACTTCACCAAGTCGCTGTGGACCTCCGCCTATCCCTCCGAGCTGGGTCACGCGGAGCGCAAGGCCCACGGCGCGAACAAGCCCCCGCGGCTGATGGCACGGCTCATCGAGTTCTTCACCAAACGGGACGAGCTTGTGCTGGATCCCTTCGCGGGCGTGGGCGGGACCCTGCTCGGTGCCGCCATCTGCCGCGCGCCGAGGCGCGCCCTCGGCTTCGAGCTGGAATCGCGCTGGGTCGAGGTGTATCAGAAGGTGGTGCGCGACGCCATGCGGCAGGGGGATGGGGCCGGTCCACACCTGGCCGACCTGGGCAACGCCGATCCGGGCGGTCCGCGCACCTTCGATGCCGCCGGCTGCCGCCTGGAGGTGGGGGACTCGCTGGCTCGACTGCCGGGACTCGAGGCCGGCTCGGTCGACTTCGTGGCCACCGACCCGCCCTACAACCCGCAGATGGCCATGACCATGGCCGGCGGACGCCTGGCCGAGTCCTTCGCCAATCGCCGCACGGACTACGCCATGGTCAGCGCGGATCCTGCCGACCTCGCCAACAGCGCGTCCTACCCCGAGTACCTGGATCGGATGGAAGCGATCTTCAGAGAGTTGCGACGCGTCTTGCGTGATCGGCGTTACGCCACGGTCATCGTGCGCGACGCGTACCAGGACGGACGGTACCGCTTCACCGGGGCCGATCTCTGTGCTCGCGCGGAGCGGGCCGGCTTCGTGACCAAGGGCGATCTGATCTGGTACCAGGCCGGCAGCCGGCTACGACCCTACGGCTATCCCCGGAGCTTCGTGCCCAACATCGTCCATCAGCACATCCTGGTGCTACGCGCCGGCTGAGGGTCCCCCATCCAGCTCGGCAGCCTCGGCGCGCAGCTGCTCATCCTCGATGAGCCGCTCGCGGAGCGCCTCGTCCAGGACCAGGTCGATGGCCGTCCAGGCCATCGCCAGGGCCCCGTCCTGGACAGCCAGGTCGCCCGCCGGAGAGGCCGCGGCAGCGGTGAACTCCGGCTGATGGTTGACCGCGGGCAGCGAATCGATGCCGATCATGGGGTGGATCGAGGGCAGCGCCAGGGAGACGTCGCCCATGTCCGTGGAGACGGGACCCAGCCCGGAGGCCGCGAATGGGTGGAACCGTCTCCCGAGCGCCGCCGCGTTGAGGCGGTACCGCTCGAGGATGTCGGGATCCTGCTCCAGGTGGGCATAGCGCACGCGGGGGCTGACCGCCAGGCGTGCACCGGTGGCCAGCGCCCCGGCTTCGAAGCAAGCCACCACGCGATCACGCAGCGCGTCGAGCTCGTCGGTGGTGCGGGCGCGGACCATGAACCGACCGCGTGTGTGGGCGGGCACGATGTTGGGCGCATCACCGCCGTGGTCGACGATGCCGTGCACGCGCGTCATCGGCGGCAGGTGCTGGCGCAGGAGCCCGATGCCGACCTGTGCGACCACGAAGGCGTCCGCCGCGTTGATGCCCAGCTCCGGGGCACCGGCCGCGTGCGCCTCTCGACCGGTGTACTCGATCTCCAGCGTCTGCGCCGCCAGGATCAACGGATCGAGCGTGTCGCGCGGTGCGGGGTGGACCATCATCGCGGCGTGGACGCCGGCGAAGGCGCCTTCCTGCAAGAGTCGGATCTTGCCGCCACCGCCCTCCTCGGCGGGTGTGCCGATGAGGCTCACGCGCAGGCCGACCTCATCGGCGACCGCCTTGAGTCCCAGCGCCGCCCCCACCGCCGCGGCACAGATGATGTTGTGGCCGCAGGCGTGGCCCACGCCGGGCAGGGCGTCGTACTCGGCGATGACGGCCACATGCAGCGGGCCGTCGCCGTACACCCCGGCGACGGCCGTGGGCAGACCGCCCAGCTGCCGCGTCACGGCGAACCCGGCCGCGTCGAGCCAGTCAGCCACCCAGCCGCTGGCCATGACCTCCTCGAAGGCGATCTCGGGATCGGCGTGGAGACGGTGGCTGAGCGCGATGAGCGGCTCGCGAGCCTGCTCGATGACGCGCTGGGCGGTGCGCTTGGCTTCGTCGGGCATGTCCATCCTTGCTGCGCGGCGCGGGCTTCTCCGGCGCGGGCTGGCGCCGGGTCGTCGTAGTCCACCGGGGTCGTAGTATCGGTGACCATGCCGCACACGAAGCTCGTCTGCACGCTGGGACCGGCCTCGGCCGAGCGCATCCCGGCCCTGATCGAGGCGGGCATGAGCGTGGCCCGGCTCAACTTCTCGCACGGCACGGAAGCCGACCATCGACGGACCGCCACCGCCGTGCGCCAGGCCGCCGCCACTGTGGGCTGGCCCGTGGCTCTCATGGCCGACCTGCCTGGACCCAAGGTCCGCCTCGGTGATCTCGTGCGCGGCAGCATCACGCTGCGCGACGGCGCTCGGCTGCTGATCCGGGGCCATGACGCGCCGGGCGACGAGACCGTCGTCTCCACGAGCCACCCGGCCCTGGGTTCCGACCTGGAGGTCGGTGACCGTGTGCTCCTGGCCGACGGGGCCGTGGAGCTGCGCGTGCTGGCCGCCGGTGACCTGCTGGAGACCGAGGTGGTGCGCGGTGGCACGGTGCGCTCCGGGGCCGGCGTGAACATCCCTTCGGAACGGTTGACCCTGCCCGCCATCACCGAGCGCGATCGGCGGGCCCTGGAGGTGGCGCTCTCCATCGGCGTCGACCTGGTCGCCCAGTCCTTCGTGCGCCGTGCCCAGGACCTGTCGAGCCTGCGCACCCTGCTGGGCCGTCACCGAGTGGGCGTGGTGGCGAAACTCGAGACGCGAGCCGCCGTGGAGGATCTGGCCGCCATCCTCGAGGGGGCGGACGCTGTCATGGTGGCGCGGGGCGACCTGGGTGTGGAGATCCCCTACGAGGAGATCCCGCTGGTCCAGAAGCGCATCGTGGCAGCGGCCCTGGCCGTCGGACGGCCGGTCATCGTGGCCACGCAGATGCTCGAGTCGATGACGGCTCACTCGCGACCGACGCGCGCGGAAGCGAGCGACGTGACGACGGCCGTCCTGGAGGGCGCGGATGCTGTGATGCTCTCCGCCGAGACGGCCATCGGACGACATCCCATCGAGGCAGCCAAGGCGGCCATGCGCATCTGTGGTTTCGCGGAGGCGAACGGCGCGGCGTACGAGACCAGGCTCGAGCGCTCGCGGCCCTTCCCGCCGCCGGTAGTCGCTGACAGGCGGCCCGTCCATGGCGGGGGCCTGCCCACCGAGGAGGAAGCCGAGCAGCGCGCCGCGTGGGCCATCGCCAGCGCTGCGGCCGACCTCGCCGACCGGGATCCGCACATCGGCGCGCTGGCCTGCTACACCACCAGCGGGCGTACCGCCGCCCTCCTGTCCGCCGCTCGTCCGCACAAGGCCATCCTGGCCCTGTCCGCGGATCCGGTCGTCCTGCGGCGACTGGCGCTCTACCGCGGTGTGGTCGCTGGCGCGGCAGAGCAGCCCGCCGATACGGACGCCGTGGTGGCGCTCATCGACCGCGTGGCGCGGGAGTCGCTGGGCCTGGGCACCGGCGCATCGGTGGTGATCGTGGCGGGCTCGCCGGTCGGTCGCGCCCTCACGAACGTGCTGCGCGTCCATCGGTTGGGGTGACCACAGCTTCGATCGGGCTGCTCGCCCGAGCGACGCTGGATCTGCATCGGAAGGACGAAAGTCACCCCTTGCGCGATCCGGCGCATGGGCTACCATAGGCAGCGTAAACGTGCCCGGGAACGTCCGGGCCATAGATCGGTCCGGCACACGACTCACTCCTCTCACGGTTCCCGCGAGACAGGTCGCGGGCGCCGGCACGAGAAGGAGTGTTCCTTTGCATACGGATCGGACCCTGAGTTGCGCGGATTGCAGCCAGGAGTTCACCTTCACCGCCAGTGAGCAGCAGTTCTATTCGGATCGCGGTTTCAGCGATCCTCGGCGCTGCAGCTCGTGCCGGGC
>JACCQX010000192.1 GCA_013813905.1 Chloroflexota bacterium | reverse complement strand
GCCGGTCGATGCCCATGAAGTCCAGCATCCGTTCACCGTAGCCGCGAGGGTCGGCCATCAGGTCCTCGTAGCGGATCTCCAGGTACCGCTGCGGACCAAGCGGCGGACCGTCGCGCAGTGCCGCCTCCACGTAACGCCGCCAGGCCCAGACCATGCGGTGGATGTCGCTGGTCTCCTCGAACTCTCTCTCGCGTCCGTCCTCCACCCACCACGAGGCATGGGGACCGAGCAGGTAGCCGCCCGGTTCGCGTTGGGTCGAGCCCTTGGACGCGGCCAGCAGCCAGGGCTTCTGGAGGTGGGAGACTGCCACGTCACGACCGTCGCGGACGATGTGGATGAACTGCGCGTCGGGAAATGCGCGGCCCAGGAAGGGCACCAGCAGCGAGTTGGTGGGCGTCTTCTCGCAGAAGCGCAGGCCGCCATCAAGCTCGGCGCGCAGGAGCCAAGCGTATACCGTGCGGTAGAACCAGCGGCTGCGGCGGAAGCCCCACAAGCGGTCGTGGACGTACCGGCCGGCGGCCTTGGTGGCGGGCGGCTCGTGGTGGTAGCTGATCTCCGGGATGCGCCCCACGCAGTCGCCCAGGAACGTGGTGCCGGAACGCGCTGCGCCGATCAGGAAGAGCGGCCGCTCCAGGCTGGGACGGATCGATCGGCCGAGGCGCCGCGAGGTGAGGCGCACAGGACGATCCAGCCGGCGGTAGTAGCGCCGCTCGGCGCGCCAGGTCAGCTGGGCCCAGCGCCAAATGTTCGTCAGGCGGATGGGCGTCGGCTGCGGGTCAAGGCCGCCTACGCCGGATGGCCACGCGCCGCGCTGTTTGGGAGGGTCGGCGGTGGCGGTCATGCCCGGCGATGGTATCGGACGAGCCAGCGACGGGTTCTCTCATTTCCGCGGACGGCGCCGCAGCGTCCCGCGCCCGTAGAATCCCCCCGATGTACGCCGTGATCCTCGCTGGTGGCGGAGGCACCCGCCTCTGGCCGCTCAGCCGTGTCGCCCGGCCAAAGCCGTTCCTGGCGCTGACCGGCGACGAGACCTTGCTCCAGGCGACCGTGGCCCGACTTCAGCCTCTGATCGATCCCGCGGACGTCTATCTCGTGGCGGACGGCCGGTATGCCGGCCTGGTCAAGGAGCAGCTCCGGGTCGTGCCGGAGGCCAACCTGGTCACGGAGCCGGTGGGCCGCAACACCGCGGCTGCCGTCGCCCTCGCGGCGCTGTCCATCGAGCGACCCAGTGACGACGTGATGGTCGTGCTGCCAGCCGATCACCGCATCACGGACGTGGCGGGCTTCCGGGATGCGTTGGCAGCGGCGGCAGAGGTCGCGGCGGACGGGTCGTTGGTGGCTCTGGGCACCGAACCGGACGCTCCGGCCACCGGCTACGGCTACATCCTGGCGCAGGGGAAGCCTAGGGTGGTGGGCGGCATGCCCGCGTTCAGCGTCGAGCGTTTCCTGGAGAAGCCGTCCGAGGAACGCGCTCGGGAGCTCATCGAGGGTGGCCGCGCACATTGGAACGCGGGCATCTTCGTGTGGCGCCGCGACGCGCTGCTGGAAGGCCTGGCGCGGTACGCGCCGGACATCCTGGAGGCACTGGGCGGCGGCCTTGAGGGCAGCGATCTGGGAGCCGCGTACGCCGAGGTACGCGCGACCTCCATCGACTATGCCTTGCTCGAGCCGGCTTCCCTTGAGGGCAGGGTCGCGGTGGTGCCCATCGCCGTCGGCTGGAGTGACTTGGGCTCCTGGGCGGCGCTACTGGAGGCGCTCACGGCCGACGCTCTTGCCCAGGGTGGCTCGTCGGTGGTCGGGCACGCTGGCGACGGCGCGACGACGATCGACATCGACTCGACCGACCTGCTTGTCCATGCCGCTGGCGGTCGGCTGGTGGCTACCGTGGGCCTTGAGGGCTTGGTGGTCATCGACACCCCCGACGCGCTGCTCGTCTGCGCCGCCGACCGCGCGCAGGACGTGAAGAGGGTCGTGGATCGGCTCGCTGCCGAGGGCCAGCGAGACCGCCTGTGATACGACAGGGCGATCGGCGCTATGGCCCTAAGAGTCTTGGGACCGGTCGGTCAAGGGCGCGTCCGATGACGCGACATCCGCTGATCCGTCCGTCGCCATGTAGCCGCGTAGGATCTCCTCTCGCATCTGGTGGTATCTAGCCTGTCGACCCGGTGCGTGACGCTCGTCCCAGCGCTTGGCCATGGAGAGGTACCGGTAGTAGGCGCGGTTGATCGCGTACGTCAGGCCCGCCATCCCGTCGCGGTACCCCCGGCGCATGACGTAGTCGGACCACAGGGCCCGCAACGCCTTGGGGAACAGCCGCCAGGGCCTGGGAGAGGGTCGGCCGCGGGCGATGGCCTGGCGCGCTTCGATGGTCGTGTAGCGATTCGTCTTCTCCGTGAGGGAGTCCAGGCTGCCGTACGAGAAGTGCCAGATCGAGAGCTGTGGATCCTTGGGGAGGCGCTTGACCCGAGCACCCGGTACGGGCTGAAGGCCACGGTGCAGTTGATCGGAGATTCGCATCGACTGGCGGCGGAAGAGCCTGGGCAAGCCCGGCCACCAATTGCTGCTCCGGATCCAGCGACCCAGGAAGACGTTGACACGGGGCAGCAATGCGACATCGTGCAGTGGCCCCTGCCTGACCCAGTCCGCGATCCATCGACCGAGTCGGGGCGGGATAAGCTCGTCAGCATCCACGACCACGATCCACTCGTTCCGCGCGCGGTCGATGCCCGCGCCGCGAGCCCTGTCGAAGGCCATGATCCGCTCGTGGGGCAGCACCAGGTCGGCATAGCGCGCGGCGATCTCCGGCGTCCTGTCTTCGCTCAGCATGTCCACCACGATGATCTCGTCACACCACGAGCGAAGGCTGCGCAGGCAGTATGCGAGGTTGTGCTCCTCGTTGAGGGTGATGAGAACGGCAGTGATCGGGGCACGATCCAACGTCAAGACTCCAAAGGGGTGGCTAAACCGATCAGGGGAACTGTCGCTGGCGACGATAGCAGTCGCTGACGCTCGACTGGCTACAGGCGATCGTCCGGGCTAGGAGTGGGTCCGCGCGATCTGGTCCGGTCACGACGATGCAGCCAAAGCCGCCCCGTAAACCTCCAGGTAGTGCTCGACGACGCGGGGCGTGGCCAGTCGCTCGCCCAGCGCCACGACACGAGGGTCCCGAAGCGGCGGCCCTTCATCCAGCACCGCCTGCACGGCGGCCGCCAGCGACTCGCCGCTGAGCGGCTGGAAGATCCGGAGCGCGCCGGGCTCCATTTCGTCGTACTCCCGAAACTGGGGCAGGTCGGAGGTGACGATGGGCCGGCCCGTGCTGATCCACGTGGACAGCGACCCAGACGCCGACATGTCGCGGAAGGGGCACAGCGCCACGTGCGTGGCCGCCAGTGCCTGCTCCAGGCGGTCCGCGGCAACGTAGCCCGTGATGACCACCCGTTCGGCCACACCCTGTTGCCGGGCGTAGGCCCGCAGCTCGTCAGCGCGCGCCTCGCGGCCGGCGATGGGTCCCCCAGCGAAGAGGGCCACTGCGTCGGGCGGCAGGTATCGGAGCGCCTCGATGGCCAGGCGGTAGCCCTTGCGTCGGACCATGAAGCCCAGGATGGACATGACGCGCTTCCCGCCCAGGCCGAGCGCCTCTCGGGCGGCATCGGCGGCGGCCACCCCGTCGACCGGACGCTCGCGCTCCTCCACGAAGTGCGGCACGACGGCGATCCGTTCGCCGGGCACGAGGCCCGCCAACCGCCGAACCTCCTCGTCGGCATGGACGACGAGACGCCCGCCGCGTCTGCCGACCGCACGAGCGAGCCAGCGGAGGGCCCAGGCATCGATGCCGAACCAGCGGCGCCGCACCGTGTCGCGCGCGACGACATCGTGCAGGGTGACGACCAGCGGTCGCTCGCACGCACCCACGAACGCGCGCAGCCGGGCCAGGGCGCGCAGGCCGCCGCCCCAGTCGGCCGGCTTCCACTGAAGATGGACCACGTCGACCGCCATGAGTGCCCGGCCGGCGGCCGCCAGTCGATGCCGATCGGTCTCGCGCTCGCCGGCGTCCACGTCCAGGACCGCCAGGTCCGTCCTGGCGCGGGCTGCCTCGGCGATCATCCGGCCGTACCGGTGGACCCCGCCGCCCTTCCGACCCAGATGAAGGTAGCCGACCCTCACGCGCGGTAGCCCAGCTCACGCAGCAGCGGTCCCGCCCCCCTGCGCACGACGGCCCGCAGCACCGGATCGAGCTCGCGCCGCCCAGCGCCCACCCGCGACCGGTAGACCGCTCCCTCGTCGCCCCCTTCCCGACGCCGCTCAGCGGTGAACCGCGTGTAGCGCTCGGTGGCATCGTGCGGCGCCTCATGGAAGCGCAGCACGGCCGGATCCCAAGGCTCGCCCAGGAACTCGAGCAGGAAACGAAGGGCCGGCTCGGGGTCCGCCACCAGGGCCTCGTAGCGCAGCTCGTGGTAGCGCTGAGTGGGCAGCCGCTGGCCGAAGTCGCGGCCGGCACCGACGTAGCGCGCCCACTCCCCGCGGGCCACGCGGAGCGCCGAGCGGTAGCCCCATCGGTCGCGAAAGGAGGCCACCACGTCGTACGCATCGCGGACCAGGTGAACGTACTGAGCGTCCGGGAAGAGCTCGTGGATGAAGGGCAGCACCAGCGTGTAGGTGGGGTCCTTCTCCGCCCAGCGCTGCTTGCCCCGGCGCTCGAGGTAGTCGGTCTGGAAGCCGGTGTAGAAGGCGCGGATCCGTTGGAGCCAGTACTCGCGCGGGATGCCGTACGTCTCCAGCAGCGGCCAATGGGCCCCCACCGTGGAGGCAAGGTCCCGCAGGAAGTGGGTCTCCTCGCCACAGCTCAGCCGCTCGTGGGAATCCAGCATGAGCCGCAGGAGGGTCGTGCCGGAGCGCGGACAGCCGATGACGAAGATCGGTCGGGGAGGGGATGGGTCCACGGCCGAAGGATACGCGGCGCGGGGTACCATCCTCCTCACCGTCCAAGGAGTCCGCCTGCGTGACAGAGACCATGACACCGGCCATCCCGATGCCCCCCATCGTCTTCGGGACGGACGGCTGGCGAGCCCGGATCGCCGAGGAGTTCACCTACGACAACGTGCGCCGCTGCGCGGAGGGCGTGGCGCAGTACGTGCTCGACCAGGGCAGCCGGGAGCGCGGCGTGGTGGTGGGCTATGACCGCCGCTTCGCCTCGGAGTACTTCGCCCAGGCGGCGGCCGAGGTGCTGCTGGCCTTCGACATAAGGGTCGCCTTCGCGGAGACGGCCATCCCCACCCAGATGACGTCGTACGAGGTGGTGGAGCGCGGCGCCGCGTGCGGGGTGATGATCACCGCGTCGCACAACCCCTGGACGGACAACGGCTTCAAGGTCAAGTCCGCATCCGGGGCGGCTGCCGGCCCGGAGATCCTGGCTGCGCTGGAGGCCACCATCGGCCAACGGGCTGGGGACCGGCCGCCGACCCGTCCCTTCGCCGAGGCTGAGGCAGCCGGCCTGGTCGAGCGCTTCGATCCCTTCCCGGGCTACGAGAGCTTCGTGCGCCGGACGCTCGACATGGACCGCCTCCGTCAAGCGGACATGCGCATCCTGGTGGAGCCTATGTGGGGCTCGGGCGCGGGCTGGATATCGCGCCTCCTTGGGGGCGGGCGTCTCGGCGTGGAGGAGATCCACCGCGAGCGCAATCCCTGGTTCGGAGGCGTCAACCCGGAGCCCATCCGACCGCACATCGACGAGGCTTTGGGCCTGCTCGCCGGCGGCGGCTTCGATCTGGGCCTGCTGCTCGATGGCGACGCCGATCGCGCCGGCGCAGCGGACGAGCAGGGCACGTTCATCCACCAGCTCCAGGTGATGGGCCTGCTGATGTACTACCTGGTCGAGCATCGTGGCATGCGCGAGCCGGTCGTCTCCACCGTGAACGAGACCTCCATGGTTGGGCGGCTGGGCGAGCGCTACGGGGTCGATGTCCACGAGACGCCGGTCGGCTTCAAGTACGTGGGACCCAAGATGATCGAGACGGGCGCCATGATGGGCGGCGAGGAGTCGGGTGGCTACGGCTTCGGGATGCACCTGCCGGAGCGCGACGGCATCTACGCCGACCTGCTGCTGCTCGACCTGTTCATGCGCGAGCGTGAGGCCGGCCGCTGGCCGGTGTCGAGCATCGTCCAGCATCTCCACTCCCTCGCCGGGCCTTCCTTCTATCTGCGCATCGACGTGCACGCCGAGCGCGCCACGTATCCCCAGCGCAAGGAGCGGCTGATGGCCGACCTGCGGGAACAGGCGCCGACGGCCATCGCCGGGCAGGATGTGGTGCGCTCACTCGCGCTGGATACCAAGGACGGCTTCAAGTGGTGGACCGAAGACGGTTCCTGGCTGCTGGTCCGCTTCAGCGGCACGGAGCCGCTGGTGCGGGTCTACGTGGAGGCCACGGGAGCGGAGCGTCGCGATGCGATGCTCGCCGAGGGGGAGCTGCTGGTGCGAGGGGAGTCCTAGCGTGTCCGCGGGCGTGGGGGGTCTGCTCGATGACCTGGGCGCGATGCGCCGCTTCGATCAGGCCGGCATGCTCGCCGCCATCGGTGGCATCCCCGCGCAGATCGGCGATGCCTGGCAGCGCACGCGCGGCCTGGAGCTGCCGGACAGTCACCGCGGCCTGCGCTCCGTAGCCCTGCTGGGGATGGGTGGCTCGGCCATCGGTGGCGATCTGGTGCACGGCATCTTCGCCGACCGGCTCAAGGCGCCGCTCATCGTCGTACGTGACTACGAGCTGCCGGCCTGGGTCGATCGGGACACGCTCGTCGTGGCCAGCAGCTACAGCGGTGCCACGGAGGAGACCATCAGCGCTCTGAGCACGGCGCTGGAGCGACGTTGCCCCGTGGCTGTGATAAGCACCGGCGGGCCGCTGCTGGACGTGGCACGCAAGGCCGGTCTCCCGCTGCTCGACTTTCCGGGCGCGGGCCAGCCGCGCGCCGCGGTGGGGTATTCGCTGACGCTCCTCTCCGGACTGTTGGAGCGGGCCGGCCTGCTCGATCTCCAGGATGATGAGATCCGTGCCGCGGTAGGTGCCGCCACGGCCGGCGTGGAAGCCAGCGGACCGGACACGCCGAGCGAGCGGAACCCGGCCAAGCAGTTGGCCTGGACGTTGGTCGATCGCTTGCCGGTGATCGAGGCGAGCGGCCCGCTGGTCGCCGTAGCGCGGCGCTGGAAGACGCAGCTCAACGAGAATGGCAAGACCATGGCAGTGACCGAGGAACTGCCGGAGGCCACGCACAACAGCGTCGTGGGTTACGCCCAGCCCGAGTCGATCCGGGACCACTTGTACGTCGTGTTCCTGGCGACTCCCTCGGAGCACCCGCGCAGTCGCCTCCGCGCCTCGTTGTCCGCGGAGCTGCTGGGGGCCGCACAGATCGGGCACCAGGTCGTGCCCGTGGCGGGTGAGGGACGGCTCCAGCAGGCTGTCTCAGGGATCGTTCTGGGCGACTACGTGAGCACGTACCTCGCTTTCCTCTACGGCGTGGATCCCTCTCCGGTAGAGGCCATCTCGTACGTCAAGGATCGGATGTCCCTGCCCGACGAGGACGACGAATAGTCGCAGGACGTGCCTCCGGGCCACTTGGGGGATGGTCGAGGACCCAGGAGCTGATGTAGGCTAGGTCATCGCTCAGCGTCGGTCGCGACGACGCCGCAGATCGTCGCCCGGCGCCAGGAAGGGGCTCGTCGACGGCTGCCGGCGGGTCCTGGTAGGAGGGTCTGACCGGATGCATTCCAGTGTCATCGGCAAGATCGAGAAGGCGAATCGCTACGCTCGCGAGACCGACCGGATCTCCATGGACCGGCTCTCGGTCACCTTTCGCGGGGACAACGACACGCATCGCGTGTCGCTCGATGCCGAGACCTGGAACTGCAACTGCCACTACTTCGAGAGCTGGCAGACGTGTGCCCACATCCTCGCACTTCAGAAGGTGTTGGGCGGGATGCTGCCCGAAGGGGCGCAGACGTCCCTATTCCCGGCCGCGCCGGAGAGCGCGATCCTCGCGGAGCCTTCGCCTGCCTGACGCCCTGGGTCAGTCCACGGTGACACGCAGGAAGTAGTTGAGATCTCCCCGCTCCAGGTCGAACTTCAGGTCGATCTTCGTGTACCAGTCGCCCGGCGGCAGCGAAACCCTCTCCTCAAGGGTGCCCTCCGCCGCTTTGCCTCGACCGAAGGAGCGTGACTCGTGGCGACTGCCGTCGACCGGCCAGCCGGTGACGTGCCAGCCCAGGAAAGGGGACCGGTCGGATAGTCGCATCACGATGACGCCCTGATCCGTGCGTATCCGCGGCAGGCGGTCCGCCGGGGTCAAGCCGCCGATGTCCCCGCAGCTGTACACGTAGCAGCCGCCGCCCATCTCGGCTGGAACGCTCCGCCGCCCGACGTCGATGAGGAGTTCGGGAGGGGGGACCTCCAGCTCGCCGCTCAGAGGCATGTCACGCTCGGGCACGAGGAGCCGCCAGTGGTAGGAAGCCGCCGCTGAGTCGACGATCCGTGCCTCCAAATGAAGCAGCCACTCTCCGGCCTCCGGACCCACGAGGTCGATGTAGTCGGTCCGATCCTCCGGTCCGGGCCCCTCCGACAGCACGATGGTCCCGCCGCCGGCCGGCTCTCGAAGCGGGCTTAGGCTTACGGTCCAATCGAGGAAGTCGAGCTGCACGTCCCGGAGGCCGATGCTCAGGTTCGCCCCTTGCGCATACTGGTCGAGTGGCCGCAGCTCAGCCGGCTCAGCACTCTCACCTGGTGGCGAGTCCTCCCCGTCCAGCGACCCGAACGGCCCTTGGAGATAGACCTCGGCTATCTCGCCCCGGGTCGAGGGGCCGGGCGACGCGGATGGGGATCTCGGCGGACTGGTGGGCGGCGCGACAGAGGTCGTGGCTGTGGCACTGGGCATCGCTGTCGGATCAGGAGGTTCGGGAGCTGTGATGGTGGCGGTCGGTACCGGGATCCCTGTCGGGGAGTGACTCGGGATCCCTGTCGGGGAGTGACTCGGGATGGCGGTCGGCGCGACCGTTCCTGAGCAACCGGCACCCAGCAGGCTTACCAGCGATAGGAGCGGGATGATGCGCATCAGTGTCTCCTGGCGGTGGGTCGAAGGGGTGCGCCTTCGGCACAGCCGCTATCACAAGGCGCGACCTTCACGGTCACCACGTCGGAGACGTCGCCGGTGAGGCCCTCCGTCGACGGCTGGTCGAAGATCGCTCGGTACTCATAGGTGGTCCAGGGCTGGAACGTCACCTCGTACGAGCCTGCCGAGGATCCCGGGTCCGCCTCGTATGAGCTCCAACTCCCGCCGGGTACGCGACGCTGGATGCGGACCTCACGTCCGCTGACGAAGTTGCCGCCCGTCTCGCCATAGCCGTCACGATCCCGGACCCGCAGCGTCGCCGTGATCGTGACGCGCTCGCGGTAGGCCACCGAGTAGTCACTGGCAGCCACGCTCAGCCGCGACCCCAGCCGGTCACAAAGTGCGTACCGAGCGCTGGACGTGGTCGTGTCATACCGCCTCTGGAGTCGAGCCACATCGCAGCGACCGAAGTCGTGCATCTGCCAGCCGGTCTGGCCCTTGCCGGGCGAGAAAGGGTGCATGACGGTCTCCAGGGCCGGCAGGCGGAAGCCGTGGTCGTCAGGATGCGCCAATCCCTCGACGTGGCCGAACTCGTGGAGCATCGTGCGCCGCAGGTCGAAACAGCCATCGGGCGGTGACTCGTACGCCTGGCACCAGCGCGTCGTGACCGAGCCCGCCCGAACACCCTGTGGCCTCAATGAGATACGCCAGTAGCGCGGTATGTCGCGACTCGCGCAAGCGATGGCGCGCTCACAGTTGCCGCTCATGGAGTCCGCCAACTGGACGACCCCGGCGGCGTCGGCGTCGTAGTCGAAGCGAGCCGCCCTCGACCCGCGTGAGGAGCTCACATCCGCCGCCGCGTCGTGGATGGCCGGTCGCATCCAGCCCTGCGGCGCGTCCGATCCCCAGCGAAAGCCCAGGACCGTGTCCTGTCGCCAGGTGTCGGACTCGGACTCCGGAACAGGCCGCGGGTCCACCAGCGGTGCGTCGGATACAGGCGGCTCCTCGGGGTCCGGTGGCACGACTACGGTGGGGCACTCCACGGCGTGGCAGGAGCCTTCCTCCACGACGAGACCGCCGCTGGTCAGGGCTCTCAGCACACCCTGCCCAGGCGAGCGCTGTGACGTGATGCCACCGCCCGCCCCCGACACGTGGGTCACACACTGGCTGGCACCGCACGACTGGGCCGCGAGGCTGCCGTCCGGACCCCAGGCGAAGGTGTTGACCCACACCGGCGCGAGCGGATCCTCCGACGAGATACCGGGCAGGATCCTGGTGGCGCGTGCCAGATCGGCCATCGTCCTGCGCCAGGTGCCGAGCTGCGCGCCACCTTTCTGTTCCACCAGATCATGGACCAGGGAGCGGCCGGCAGGATCGATCGAGGCACTGAAGATCAGCCCCGCCTGGCTGAACGAGCCCGTGACGCAGCCGCGGCTGGCGTCCAGCAGGCGCACGGTGGAAGTGCCGCGTCGAGCATCACCCACCAGCCACGACCCCGCGAACGGACCATCGAGGAACGCGACGCGACCGAGCCTGAAGGTGACGCCGCCGGGCAGCGTCAGGTCGTGCCCGACGAGCCAGCCGCGCCCATCCAGCACCATCGTCAGCGTTGGTGCTTGGAGTTTCGCGACCGGCGCAGCGAGCGGCGGATCGCCGGCACAGGCCGGCACCTCAGCGGCAGGACTGGGCGTTGTGGCCGCAGCCGGGGCCGAGGGGAGGGCTATCGACGTGATCATCGCGGCCGCCATGAGGGCCCACCGCCAGCCATGCACACCTCTGGACACGATCCGAATCCTTCTCCGGCGGTTCATCCAGGCGGAGGGGGGCGGATGCAGGGCAGGATGTCATGCGTCCCTCTACTGGGGCTTATCTGGGCGTGTACACTCGCCGCCAACAGAAGACAGGATCGTGGGATCCGCGAAGCCGGTGAGAATCCGGCACAGTCCCGCTACGGTGACCAGCGAGAGCGCTGGAAGTCCGGTCGCCGGGCCCACGGTCGTGCACGTACCTTCGTGAGAGAGGGAACGCACCCATGGACGACCGCCTCCGCCGACACCCCTCCGCCAGATCGCGGTCGGGTGTCTTTCGTTTTCCAGCGCTTTTGAGCGCAATGCTGATCCTGGGGGCCTGCGCCGCGGCTGCGCCGGCCACGTCGGAACCGCAGCTTTCGCCACCCGCTGCGCGGTCCTCGACCGCCGTCGCCATGTCGCCGTCGCCGTCGGTTTCGCGGGTCGCGGCGGCCTTTCCCGTCACGCTGACCGACGATGAGGGCACCGACGTCACCCTCGGGGCCCAGCCTGAGCGCATCATCAGCCTATCCCCGGCCAACACGGAGATCGTCTTCGCACTGGGCTCCGGTGATTCCCTGGTGGGCGGCACGGACTTCGACGACTTCCCGGCGGAAGCGGTCGACCTGCCCGACGTGGCCACCTTCACTGGTGTGCTCATGGAACAGGTCGTGGACCTGGAGCCGGACCTCGTGCTGGCCGCCGGCAACGCTTTCACGCCCACCGCGGACATCGAGCGGATGCGCGAGCTGGGCTTCCCGGTGCTGGTGGTCTACGCGGAGACGGTCGACGAGGTGCTCACCGACATCGAGCTCGTCGGCCAGGCCATTGGCCGGGAGACGGAGGCCACCGACCTCACGGCGGACATGCGCGAGCGCATCGAGCAGGTGACGACGGCGACTCGTGCCCCGGACGACGCGCCGCGGGTCTTCTACCAGATCGGTTCCGAACCGGAGATCTACGGACCCGCGCCCGGCTCCTTCATCGCCGACATGGTGGGGCTGGCCGGCGGCGATCCCGTCACCACGTCCGATCCGGCCGTCTTCTCCATCCCGGTGGAGCAGCTCGTGGCGGCCGATCCGGAGATCATCGTGGTGGGCGACGCGGCCTACGGGGTCTGCCCGGAAGCGGTCGCCGCACGTCCCGGCTGGCGGCAGATGACGGCCGTTCGAGAAGGCGCCGTCAGGCCCATCGACGACACCATCGTGACGCGTCCCGGTCCGCGCCTGGCCGAGGGGCTCGCTTCGCTGGCGCTGGCCATCGACCCCGAGCTGGAGCTGCCCTCGCCCCCGCCAGCGGTGACGTTCTGCCAGCCGTGAGCGGGGCTCGATGAGCACGCGCCGCCCATGAGCACAGGGCTGGCCCCGGAGGTCGGATCGGAACTGGTCACGGCGCGCCTTCGGCTCGGTCGCTGGGAGATGCTCCGCCGCCGCCCGCTGTGGCTGCTCACGGGGGGCCTGGTCCTGCTGCTCTGCTCGCTCGTGGCGGGCATCGTGCTGGGCAACGTGCCCGTGGCACCGGACCAGACGCTGGCCATCCTCGCGCACCGGCTCCTGGGCTGGAGCGGCCCGGTGACCTGGACGCCGGCAGCCGAGACCATCGTCATGGAGCTGCGCCTGCCGCGCATCCTGACCGCCATGGCGGTGGGCACGGGGCTGGCCCTGGCGGGCGCCGTGCTTCAGGGTCTCTTGCGCAACCCGCTGGCCGATCCGTACGTGCTGGGCACCGCCAGTGGCGCGGCGCTGGGCGCGGCCATCGCGCTGCTGGTGCCGATCCAGGTGGCCGTGCTCGGTCTGGGGCTGCTGCACATCCTCGCCTTCACCGGGGCGCTGCTTGCCGTCTGGCTCGTCTACCGCCTCTCCGGCGGAGCGTCGGCCGGTTCGCTCACCTCCGTGCTGCTGACGGGATACGCCGTTGGCTCCCTGCTGGCCGCGGGCATTGCACTGGCGATGTACCTCTCGGGCGCGAACCTGCGCCAGATCTTCTTCTACCTGCTGGGCAGCTTCGCGACGGCCTCGTGGCAGCAGCTGCTCGTCGGACTGCCCCTGGTGGCGGCCGGTTCGGTCTTGATACTCACGCGGGCGCGCTCGCTGAATGCGCTGCTGCTCGGCGAGGAGACGGCACTGCATCTGGGCCTGGACGTGCGCCGTGAGCGGGGCATCCTGCTCACGCTGGCCTCGCTGGTGACCGCCGCGTCGGTCGCACTGGCCGGACTGATCGGCTTCGTCGGACTGGTCGTGCCACACGTGGTGCGCATCGCGGTGGGTCCCAACGCCCGGGCCGTGCTGCCGCTGGCTGCCGTGTTCGGGGCCAGCTTCCTCGTCCTGGCCGACCTCGTGGCGCGCATCCCCGGCGAGGTCCCCGTGGGCATCATCACGGCCGTCGTCGGCGCACCATTCTTCCTGTCGCTCCTGCGCCGCTTCCGCAGCGGGTACGAACTGTGAGCCCGGGCCTGGGCGTGGAGTTCCGTGGCGTCGGCCTGGCCTATGGCGACCGCCGGGTCTTGCACGATATCGACCTGACCGTCGCGCCCGGTGAGCGGGTGTGCCTCATCGGACCCAACGGCGCGGGCAAGTCGAGCCTGCTGCGCTGTCTGGTGGGTACCGCCGATGGCCGGCAGGGCGCCGTGCTCCTGGACGGCGTGCCGCTCGAGGAGTCCTCGCGCGAGTCGCTGGCCCGTCGCATGGCCGTCGTGCCAGGACAGGTGCAGCTGCCCTTCGCGACCCGCGTCGAGGAGGTCGTCGGGCTGGGTCGACTGCCACACGAGCATCCCCTGCTGGGCCCGCGCCCGGTCGACCGCATCGCCGTGCTGCGGGCCATGGAGCGCGTGGGCGTGGCACACCTCGCGGGACGTGATGCACGCGAGCTCTCCCTTGGTGAGCGTCAGTTGGTGGTGCTGGCCATGGCCGTGGCGCAGGGCGGTGGGCTGCTGATCCTGGATGAGCCGACCGTCCACCTGGACCTGCGGCACCAGGTGGAGGTGATGTCCCTGCTGGCCGACCTGAACGCGCGCGATGGCACGACCGTGCTGGCGGTGCTCCACGATCTGCCGCTGGCGATGCAGTCGTTCCCGCGTCTGGTGTTGCTCGACCACGGCCGGATCGTGGCCGACGGTCCGCCCCGAGATGTGATCACGCCGGAGCGTGTGCGCGATGTCTACGGAGTGGATGCGAGGTTCGTGCCCGGCATCGGCTGAGATGGAGTCGAGCTCATCCGGCCGGCCGGTCGCCCAGCCGGTCGAGCCAGGCGCGCAGCCCGCTGATCGCCTCGCTGCCCTTGGTCAGCACGTCCAGCACGTGGTCGTTGAGGCGCTCCTTGTCCTGCGCGGTGAGTTCGTGCCCGGTGACCACCAGGATGGGGATGCCGGCGCTGGCGGGATCCGATTTCAAGCGTGCGGCGACCTCGAAGCCGTCGAGATCGGGCAGCAGCATGTCGAGCACGATGAGGTCGACCGGCTGGGACACTGCCCGCTGCAGGCCTTCCTCGCCGTTGGCAGCCTCGATCATGCGGAAGCCTTCGGGCACGAGCGCGGATCGGTAGAGGGCGAGAGCAGCGGGATCGTCGTCGATGGCCAGTATGGTGACCGTGCGCTGGTGCACCTTCGTGGTGAACGTCAGCCGGCCGATGGCGGCGAGCAGCGTCTCGCGCGCCACGGGCTTCACGAAGTAGTCCACCGCCCCGAGCGCCAGGCCGAGGGCTGCGTTGTCGACGATGGTTATGACCATGACCGGGATGGCGCCGGTGACCGGGTCCGACCGCAGCCGCTTGAGCACCTCCCAGCCGTCGAGCCCTGGTAGCAGGACGTCGAGCAGGATGGCGGCCGGCATCAGCCGGCGAGCCGCTTTGAGGCCGCTTTCGCCATCGGCCGCCACGGCGGCGCGGTAACCCGCTTGGCGCAACTGGACGCGCAACAGCTCGGCGGCATCGGCGTCGTCCTCGACGATGAGGACCAGTGGTCCGCTGCCGGCGTCAGGTTCGACCGCGGAGGCCTCGTTGGCCGCCACCCGACGCAGCGGCAGGACGACCGTGAACCGGCTCCCGGTCCCTGGCGTCGATGAGAGCTCGATCCGCCCACCATGGGCCTCCACCAGACGCCGAGTCAGGGCCAATCCCAGCCCGGTGCCCTCGCCCGCCCCGGGGTTCAGCTGCTCGAAGGCCGCGAAGACGCGCTCTTGGTCGGCGGGCGCGATGCCCGGACCGGTATCGCTCACCGTCAGCTGCAGATGACCACCATCACGGGTGAGCGCGACCATCACCCTCCCCCCGGATGGAGTGAACTTGATGGCGTTGGAAAGCAGGTTGTACACGATCTGGCGCATGCGAGCGGCATCGACCTCAGCCACCAGCGGCGACCGATCGGCCACCTCGATGCTCAGGCTCTTGGCTTCGGCCAGAGGCCGAACGGTAGCCAGCGTCGCGGAGAGGAGCTTGGCCACGTCGATCGACTCGTGGCGCAGATCGAGGCGCCCGGCTTCCACCCGCGACAGGTCCAGGATGTCGTTGATCAGGTCCAGCAGGTGCAATCCCGCGCCGTGGATATGGCCGGCGTACTCGCGCACGACCGTCCCTGCCGGTGGTTCGTCGGCCACCGGCGCGAGCAGCAGCTCACTGAAGCCGATGATGGCGTTGAGCGGTGTGCGCAGCTCGTGGCTCATGGCCGCCAGGAAGTCGCTCTTGGCGGCGCTGGCCCGCATCAGCTCCACGTTGGTAGCGGCCAGCCGCTGAGCCATCGCGCTTCGTTCGGCGAGCACCGTCTCGCGCTCGGCCGCAGCGAGGGTCTGTGTACCGAGCAGCTCCAGCAGCTCGAGGTCGTCCTCGGCGAAGAGGGCCGCGCCAC
>JACCQX010000174.1 GCA_013813905.1 Chloroflexota bacterium | reverse complement strand
AAATCCACCTTGAGCTCCTCGGCCCGGGCGAAGGGCAGCTCCAAGCGGTCAGCCAGGGACTTGGTGAAGGCCCGGCCGCCCAGGGCGAACATGCGCGTGCCCTCCACGCCACCACCCCGGACGAGGGCCACGTCCGTGGTCCCGCCACCAACGTCGATGAACAGCGCTCCGGCCCCCTGGACCTGGTCACCGCCCAGGCAGCGGGCCACGGCGTATGGCTCCGCGACGATGGCCAGCAACTCGAGATCCAGCTGACTGGCCACGCTCTGGAGGGCGCCGAGGTGCACCAGGGGCGCGAACGCATTGAAGATGCTCAGGCGCACGTGGCGACCCTGGAAGCCCACCGGGTTGGTGACGGCATAGCCGTCGATGGTCGCGCCGGTGACCGCCGCGTGGACCAGCCGGATGTCCACGTTGGCCAGGCCCGTCTCCCAGGTGATGGCCCGTTCGGCATCGTGCAGGGCCTCGCGCTGGACCACGTCGATGAGGCGCTGGAGCTCGTGATCGGTGATGGGCTGGTCGGCGCGCTTGCGCTCCTGGTCGCGGCTGATGGTGAAGCCCTTGACCAGTTCGCCGGCGATGCCGATGACTACCTGGGTGGAGCGGAAGCCCGCCATCTCCTCGGCCTCCTGGAGCGCCACCTGACAGTTGTCCACGACCGCCCTGATGTCGGCCACGGTGCCCGACTGCATATGCGAGAGACCCTGGCGCTTGCGCCCGACGCCCCGCACCACGCCGTGATGGTCACCGTCGATCTCGAAGACGAGCGCCTTGGCGAACTCCGTGCCGACGTCCAGCACGGCGCAGGCCGCCACCGGATCGGTCTCTTCGCGCTGAAGGAGGCGGCGCCAAAACGCCATCGTCGTCTAGGGCACCGGGTCGGGCGCTGGCGTTCCCGGTTCCTCGCCAAGCTGCGCCGCCAGCGCCTGGCGGATTGCCTCCAGCGCAGAGGGCAGGCGGTCACGACGACGGCCCCGTGCCTGGGCCATCTCTGCCCGGCCGCCGCCGCGCCCCTCGATGACCGGCGCACCGCTCTGCACCAGCAGGCCCGCCGAGACTCCCCGCTGCACCAGGTCGTCCGAGACGGTGACGAACAGCTGCGGCTCATCAGCCTCCAGGGCCAGCGCGATGACCCCGTTGCCAAGCGCGTTGCGCAGATCCCTGGCGTAACCCTTCAGCTGCTCCAACGACTCGAATGCTGCGGCATAGGGCACGAAGCGCGTGCCGTCGACGGAGAGGGCGCTGCTGACCAGTTCCCCCGGCCGCACGGGTCCGCCTGCCTGGGCGCCGGCACGGATGCGTCTCTCCAGCTCCTTGACGCGCGCCTGCAGCTCGGCCACGCGCTCAGGCAGGGCCTCCGGCTCTCGGGCGCCGGCCGCCGCCGTGGCGCGCTCCAGGATGCCGAAGCGCTCCTGCACCAGGCGCTCGGCTGCCTCGCCGGTGACCGCCTCGATGCGCCGCATGCCGGAACCGATGGAGCGCTCGCCGGTGATGAAGAAGCCACCGATCTGGCCCGTGGCACGACAGTGCGTGCCGCCACAGAGCTCGCGGCTGTAGCCGTCCACGAACACCACGCGCACCTGCTCGCCGTACTTCTCATCGAAGAACGCGTCGGCGCCCGCGGCGACGGCCTCCGCCATGGTCATGTAACGCGGCTCGACGTGCTTGTCATCACGGATGACGCGCCGGACCTCGCCCTCGATGGTCCGCTTCTCGTCGTCGGAGAGCGGCCGGTCGGCGGGATAGTCGAAGCGCAGGTAGTCGGGTGTCACCAGTGACCCGGCCTGGCGCGCCGCCTCACCGACCGTGTTGCGCAGCGCCCGATGTAGCACGTGGGTGCCGGTGTGGTTGCGCATCGTGCTGGCCCGCCGCGTCGGGTCGACCTCGGCCGTGACCGTTTGGCCGACCGCCACGCGGCCGTGCAGCAAGCCGCGGTGCACGACGAGACCGCCCACCGGTCGCTGCGTGTCGGTCACCGTGAAGAGGGGCTGACCGTCCGCCCCGTCGCGGATCACGCCCTGGTCGCCCACCTGGCCACCGCCCTCCGCGTAGAAGGGCGTCGCGTCGAGCACCAGCTCCGCCTCCGCGGCGGCCCCCGCGCGGAGCTCGATCTCCGGCTTGGCCTCCAGCTCCTCGTACTCGGTCGCCTCGCGTAGGATGGCCACGATGCGCGCCTCGGAGCTGGACGTCTGGTAGCCCAGGAAGGTGCTGTCCCCCACGCGCCGCGCGATGCCGTCATACAGCGACGTGCGGCCTGCCTGGCGGGCCAGGTCCGCCTTCTTGCCTGAGCGGCTCCGGTCACGCTGCTCAGCCAGCGCCTCGTCGAAACCCGGGCGGTCCACACGTACGCCGTACTCAGCGGCGAGCTCTACGGTCAGGTCGATGGGGAAGCCGTACGTGTCGTGCAGGCGGAAACCCGTCTCACCCGGGAGGACGGGCGCGTCCGCCGGCAGATCCTCGGCCCGTCGGCCCACCTGGCGCTCGGCTGAGGTAAGCGGGATGAGCGCCTCCTCCAGATGGATGGTGCCGGCGTCCAGTGTCCGCGCGAACTGCGACTCCTCGCGGGTGATGGTGCCCAGGATGCTCTCGCGCCGCTCCTCGACGATGGGGTGGGCCTCGCGCATCGACTCGATGACGACCTCTGCCGTCTGGGCCAGGAAAGGCTCGCGACGCCCCAGCAGCCGGCCATGGCGCACCGCCCGCCGAATGATGCGACGCAGCACGTAGCCGCGGCCCTCGTTGGCGGGCAGCACGCCATCGGCGATGAGGAAGGTCGCCGCGCGGGAGTGATCGGCGATGACCTGGTAGCTGAAGCGCTCCTGCTCGAAGGCATCGGGGTCATGGCCGAGCAGCGCCCGCAACCGATCATGGATGGGCGTGAAGAGGTCCGTGTCGTAGTTGGTGGGCACCTGCTGGAGGACGCTCGTCAGACGTTCGAAGCCCATGCCGGTATCGACGCTCTTGAACGGCAGCGGGACGCGGCCCTCCGAACGCTGATCGAACTCCATGAAGACGAGATTCCAGATCTCCAGCCAACGCGGGCACGAATCGGCGTGATCGGGGATGCACTCGGGGCCCTCCGCGAGATGGACGCCTCGATCGAAGAAGATCTCGCTGCATGGGCCGCAGGGACCTGTCTCGGCCATACGCCAGAAGTTGCTGTCGTCGCCGGCGTCGACATCGCCCCACCTCGCCATCCGCTCTGGCGCGATACCGATCTCATCCCGCCAGACGGCCCGGGCCTCCTCATCGTCCCGGTAGGTGGTCACGCCGAGCCGTTCGGCAGGGATGCCGAAGTCCTGAGTCAGCAGCTCCCAGGCCCAATGGATGGCTTCGCGCTTGAAGTAGTCGCCGAAGCTCCAGTTGCCCAGCATCTCGAAGAACGTGTGCGAACCGGGCTTCCGGCCGACCTCCTCGAAATCGTTGTGCTTGCCCGCCACGCGCAGGCAGCGCTGCGCGTCCACGGCTCGCTGGTACGAGCGTGTCTCGACGCCGCGCAGCACATCCTTGAACTGCACCATACCGCTGTTGGTGAAGAGCAGCGTCTGGTCCCCGGCGGGCACGAGGCTGGCGCTGGGCACCACCGTGTGGCCCCGCGCAGCGAAGAAGTCCAGGAAGCGCTGGCGGATCTGGGCAGCTGGCAAGGACTTGATCCGGGGGTCGCGCTGGACCGCTCCGGGTGACGGCTCCGGCATGTCCCGAGTGTAGCGAACGCGGCCGCCCTGACCGACGGCGTCCCCGCAGGGGGCGGCAGGCGGCGGCAGACGGCGGCAGACGGCGAAGGCGGGCGAGGGCGCGTTCGACCACGTATGATTCGGGCGGCCGCCGTGCCGATGGACGGCCTCATCGAAGCGTTTCCCAGCAGCCTCGACCGATTCCTTGCGCAGCGACCGGGGCGGACTCCTAGGCGAGGTATCGTGACCCCTCCGCGCCCGGCTCACGAGGCGCCACCGAGATCCGTGGCGCTGCTCGTGAACAACCCCTTCCTGACCGATGCCCGGTCATGGAAGATGGCCTCTACCCTGGCGGCCGCCGGCTATCGGGTGACGGTCGTCGCGCGCGCGGAGGCGGGGCTCCCGGCTCGAGTCAGGCAGGACGGGTTCGACGTCTTGCGCCTCGCGCAACCGGACCCCCTGGCCCGACTGCCGCGCGTTCGACTGCCGGCTGGCGAGGATGCGCCCCAGGCATCCACGGGACTTAGCGGGCGGCTGGGCAGCGGCCTGGTAGCTCGTGCCGCGGGCCTGCTGCGCGGGACGGTCGGTCGAGGGATCCAGGCCGCGCGTTACACCTTGCTGACGCGGCAGTGGGCGCGCGCCATCGCTCGGGAGATGCCGCAGGCCGACGTCTGGCAGGGCGAGCAGTTGATCATGCTCCCCGTGGCTTTGGAGCTACGCCGTCGACGCGGCGGCCTGGTGGTCTACGACGCGCACGATCTGGACACCCAGGCTGGCCGCTTCGCGCGTCTGCCAGCTGCCTGGCGGCGGCTGCTGGCACGTAGCGAGCGGAGGTGGGCGCGTGCCGCTGACTCGGTCATCTCGGCGAACGGCGGCTATGCCCAGGAACAGGCCCGGGCCTGGGGTCGGGTGCCCGCCGTCATCTGGAACGGGGCACCGGACTTCGAGCCGCTCGATCCTCCAGAACGCCGCTGGCACCAACGTCTGGGGCTTCCGCGGGGGGTGCGGGTGGTGCTCTATCTGGGCCTCGTGATGCCGGGTCGCGGGATCATGGAACTCGCTCGCGCGATGGCCTACGTGCCCGACGCCGTCCTCATCGTGGCTGGCTTCGGATCGGACTACGAACGGTACAGAGATGACGCGGCGAGCCTGCCGCATGCCGAACGCGTCATGTTTCCCGGCAGCGTGCCACACGACGAGATCCTTCCCTTTGTGGCCGCGGCTGATGTCGCGGCGATGCCCGTGCAGGGCGACACCTTGAACCATCGGCTCAACGTGCCCACCAAGCTGTTCGACGCGATGGCGGCCGGTGTCCCGGTCGTCGCCAGCGACCTGCCGGGCATGGGTCCCATCGTCCGCGCCACGGGCTGCGGTACGCTCTGTGACCCGGACGACCCGCTCGATATCGCCCGAGCCATCCGCTGGATCCTGGACGCCTCTCCCGAACAGCGGGCGGCGTACCGTGCGGCGTGTCTCGAGGCCTCGCAGGGAACGTATGGCTGGGCGCGCCAGGCGGTGACCCTCCGGGAGCTCTACGCCGACCTCCTCTCGGAACGATGACCATCCTGGACAAGGTCCGCAACCGGACCGCCCGTGTCCGCCAGCATCGTTGGCGGATGCGGCCCCACCGGAGCATCCAGCGACACATCGTCATCGGTGGCTCGCCCCGCAGTGGCACCACCCTCCTGCGGCGCATCCTGGACCAGCATCCAGCGCTGTGCTGCGGTCCCGAGATGAACCTCTTCATCCCGTCCCGCTTCGAGCTCGAGCCATTGGCAGTCCTGTCGGGCATCCCGCGCCCGGAGCTGACCGCCATCTTCCGCTCGAGCACTTCCCAGGGAGAGCTCATCGACGCTGTCGCCGGGCGCTACCGGCAACTGCGTCATAAGCCGCGCTGGGTGGAGAAGACGCCCCGCAACGTGCGCCACTTCGGCTGGATCCTGGAGCGCTTCCCCGAGGCTCGGCTCATCCACGTCATCCGGGATGGTCGCGACGTGGTCTGCTCCGCCGCAGAGCATCCGGACCGGCGTTGGGCCGACGGCCGCTGGGTCTGGCGGCCTCACCCTCGCCCCATCGCCGATCATGCCCGGGCCTGGGTGACCGATACCAGCGCGGGCATGCGCTTTCGGGGCGATCCCCGCTACCACGAGGTGCGCTACGAGGACCTCGTGACGCGCCCGGAGGCGACCCTGCGCGAGCTGTGCGCCTTCATCGGCGAGCCGTTCGACCTGCGCCTGCTGGAGCGCCAGGAGGGTCGCCCGGAGGGAGACGGCCGGTCGGGTGGCGCGACCGGCGCGGCGGCGGTCTCGCGTGGTGTCGCGGCCACGCCGGGGTCTCCGGACCGTGGACCGGTCTTCACCAGCTCCATCGGACGGTGGCGCCACGACCTCGCCGGCGCGGAACTACAGGAGGTCCTGCGCATCTGCGGCCCTCGCCTGCGCGAGCTCGGCTACGGCGACTGAACCTAGGTCGGTGCGTCGTCCTCGCCGGCGATCCGGCGGCGGAGCCGGTCGGCGCCGGAGAGCAGGCCCTTGCCCATGCTCTCCGCCGTACGCTTGGCGCCATCCATGACGTCCGCCGGTCCGCGTACGATGGAGTCCGCGGCGGCGATCGTCGCACGCAGGGCCACCAACGTCTCCTCCGCCTCGTCCGCCAGTCGATCCAGGCGCTCGACGCGCGAGGCCAGGTCCGCCGTAAGCGACTCCACCGATGCTGCCGTGGCGGACGCCTGTCGGAGGGTCCGGGGCACCTCCTCGTGGAGCTCCGCCATCAGGCGACGCGCCTCGGCGCCGGACCGGATCACCGCCCAGGCGATGCCCAGCACGGCCGCGGTCAGCACGACCAGGCAGATCGCCGCGAAGAGGTTGAACGTCTCGGCCGTCATGGTGCGCTCCTCTCCTTTGCCGGCCCGGGCTGCTAGCGGTCCGGCCGCGCCGGTCCCAACGTGCTGGCGACGGCGATGACCAGGATGCCTGCCCAGGCCACGATCGAGGCCCACACGAGCGAATAATCGCCCAGTCGCAGCGGGTCGCCCAGGCGCGCTCCGAGCGCCTGACCGGCGAAGGCACCGAGCACGGCGGCAAGGAGGGTCAGCGGCAGCCGCGCGCCGATCCGTCCGCGCACCAGCACGTACAGCGCGGTGTGGAAGACGCCGACCACCACCGACAACACCGGCGCCGTGCCGATGTCGGCCAGCGTCACGCCCGGACGAACGAGTCGGTGCCGGCGGTGATGGACGCGACAGGCGACGAGACCCGCGACCCGATGCGGCCGCCACCCAGCACCTCGTCGCCGCGGTAGAAGACGGCCGCCTGCCCTGGCGCGGGCGCCCAGGCGGGACGGTCGAGCTCCACCAACCAGGCGCCCGCCCGATCAGGTTCCGCCGCGGAGGCACGACGCACCACGCCGGACACCGGTTCGGCGCGATGGCGGATGCGCAGCTCTGCGCGAAACTGGTCGGGTCTCGCGGGGTGAGCGTCGGGCTCCCTGGCGTCGGGACCGCCAGGCTCCGCAGCGCGGGGCGGGTGACCGGCCACGAAGGAGACGGCCTCCACCTCGAACGTGCGCAGCTCGAGGTCCTCCCGGCGGGCGAGGGTCACGATGTTGGCCGTCGCGTCGATGGCCGAGACGTAGCGCCGCTGCCCGAGGGCCAGTCCCAGGCCCTGGCGCTGTCCGACGGTGTAGGCCGCTGCGCCGCGGTGCTCCCCGACGACCCTCCCATCGACGTCCAGCAACGGACCCGGCGTCGCCTGCCAGCCGGCGCGGTCGCGCAGCGCATCACGGTAATCGCCGCCGGGCACGAAGCAGATCTCCTGGCTCTCCGGCTTCTCGGCGGTCACCAGGCCGTACCGTCGGGCCACGTCGCGGACCTCTGGCTTGGCCAGATCCCCCAGCGGGAATCGGACGTGAGCCAGCTGGTCCTGCCGCAGGCCGTAGAGGAAGTAGCTCTGGTCCTTGTCCGTGTCCCGGCCACGGAGCAGCCGGTAGCGCCGGCCACCGGGCTGATGAGCGTCCTCGAGCGCGTCGACCCGCGCATAGTGCCCGGTGGCCACGGCGTCGCAGTCGTACATGCGCCGCGCCTGACCGAGCAGCGCACCGAACTTCACGTACGTGTTGCAGTCGATGCAGGGGCTCGGCGTGCGACCGTCCAGATACGCCGCCAGGAACGGATCCAGCACACCGGCCGCGAACTCGCGCTCCAGGTTGAGCACGTAGAACGGGATGTCGAGCTGGGCCGCGACACGCCGGGCGTCGTCCGCCGCGTCCAGCGAACAGCAGCTCTTCTTGAACTCGCTGTACGAGTCAGCGACGTCGTGCAGCCGCAGCCAGACACCGACGGCTTCCGCACCAGTCTCTCGCACGAGGGCCGCAGCCACGGACGAATCCACGCCGCCCGACATGGCCACCAGGATCCGGTCCCTGCTCATCGGCCGATCGTAGGGCAGATCAGCTCCCGACCCCCTGGCCCAGCGGATCGGCCGTCACCACGGCCGCCGCGGCGCGCATGCGCGCGATGGTGTCGGGGATGATGGCGCGAGCGCGCTCCACCTCTTCATCGGTGGTCTGGCGTCCGAGGCTGATACGGAGGGCTCCACGCGCCTCCTCCTCGGGGTAGCCCATGGCCGACAGGACGTGGGAGGGCTCCGTGGAGCCGGTGGTACAGGCCGATCCGGTGGAGGTGCAGATTCCCTCCAGGTCGAGTGCCAGGGAGACGGACTCGCCCTCGGTGTCACGCGCGATGAGCGACAGATGGCCGGGCAGGCGCTCGCGTGGGTGGCCCGTGATCTCCACGCCGGCCACTGCCGTCACCGCCTCACGGATGCGGTCCCGCTGCCGTCGCAGCCGACGCGCCGTCTCCCCTCGCTCGGTCGTGCAGAGCTCGAAGGCGCGTGCCAGCCCCACGGCGCCGGCCACGTTCTCAGTCCCGGCACGGCGGTAACGCTCCTGGGAGCCACCCTGCTGCTGCGGCAGGATGGTCGTGCCGTGGCGCATCCAAAGCGCGCCCATGCCCTTGGGTCCCTCGAACTTGTGCGCGCCGAGCGAGACCAGGTCGACATCCAGCGCCTTGACATCGAGGGCGACGTACGGCGCGGCCTGCACGGCGTCGAGGTGGACGAGGATGCCCCGGTGGCGACGCACCGCACTGACGAGCTCCGCGATGGGCTGGATGGTGCCCACCTCGTTGTTGGCCACCATCAGGCTGACCAGGATGGTCCGGTCGGTGATGGCAGCGCCCAGCTGGTCGGGGTCCAGGCGGCCGTAGCGGTCGACCGGCAGGATGACCGGCTCGAAGCCGAAGCTCTCCAGGTGCTTGATGGTGTGCAGCGCGGCGTGGTGCTCCACGGCCGTGGTGATGATCTGGTTGCCTGACGCCTTGCCGGCCCAGGCGGCGCCCTTGATGGCCAGGTTGATGGCCTCCGTGCCGCCGCTGGTGAAGACGACCTCGCGCGGCTGACCGCCGAGGCAGCGCGCCACCGTCTCGTGCGCCTCGTCCAGCGCAGCGCGGGCGCGGCGGCCCGCAGCGTGCGCCGATGAGGGGTTGCCGTACGTCTCGGTGAGCAGCGGCAGCATCGCCTCGAGCGCCTCACGGCGTAGCGGCGTCGTGGCTGCGTTATCGAGATAGATCATCGACCGGATGCTACACCGAAGCGACGG
>JACCQX010000039.1 GCA_013813905.1 Chloroflexota bacterium | reverse complement strand
GTGTCTCCACCAGTGCCGCGACGCTCAACGGGCTCATCACGGAGCAGTTGGGCCGTTTCCCAGAGGTGGATGATCGGATCGAGCTGGACGACCACCACCTGACCGTGCGCTCGGTGGGCGGCAACCGCGCCAACGAGGTCCTCATCGAGCGGGTCGGCACCGTGCCGCCTCCGGCCGCGGACGAAAGCGTGGGCGCGGGCTTGGGCACGGGCGTCAACCCGACGGAGGATCCGTGACCGATCCGCGACGGCCACCCGACGAAGCCTGGCGCGAGGCGGCCGAGTCCGGCACGCGTCTGCTCGAGGGACGGCAGGAAGTGGTGCGTCCGAGCGGCGCTGGCGGCCAGACCGAGTCGGCGGTTCCCGCCCACGCCTCGAGCCTCCGGAGCGTGGCCATCTCGCGCTCCCTTCACGCCGAGCTGCTGGCTTGGGCGCTGGCCTGCCGGCCGAACGAGGCCTGCGGCCTGCTGGCGGGCGATCGCCCGGTTGCGTCCGGGGGCCGCGCGACGCGCTTCCTTGCGCTGCGCAACGCCGCGGAGTCCCCGTATCGCTACCTGATGGACCCGCAGGAGCAGCTCGGAGCCATGCTGGACCTGGACGAGGGCGACGAGGTCGTGTGGGGCATCTTCCACTCGCACGTGGCGTCCTCCGCCGAGCCGTCCGTGACCGACCTCGGCCTGGCGTTCTACGCCGACAGCCTTTACCTCATCTGCTCCCTGGCCGATCGGGAGCCGCACGTGCGCGCGTGGACGCTCAGCGACGGGCAGGCCAACGAAGTCCTGCTCCGGATCGCCGACTGACGGAGTCGCGCCCGCTGACGGAGTCACCCTGATGCCAGCGCTGCGATGAGGGATGCGTCGGTGGGCGTCGAGCCAATGCCCAGCCGAGCGCCGACGCGAGCCGCCAGCGGCGCTTCCAGGAAGGTCGACTCCAGAGACGGCCAGGAGTCCTTCGCGAAGACCTCCGCCGGCTGACCGTCCAGGATGACGCGCCCTGCGCGCAGCACCACGACCCGCTCGAACATCTCGGCTACGAAGCGCATGTCGTGGCTGATCGCGATGACCGTCCGTCCGGCGGCATGCGCTGACTCGATCACCTCTCGCACCCGTGCCACGCCACGCAGGTCTTGCCCGGTCGTGGGTTCATCCAGCACCAGCACGGGAGTCCTCATCGCCAGCACCGACGCCAGCGCGAGCAGCTTGCGGCGCGACGCGCCCAGGTCATAGGGATTGGTGTCCGCCTCGCCGGCCAGATCGACCGCCGCGAGTGCCTCCTCCACGGCCACGAGCCGCTCCGCCTCGGACATGCTCAGATTGCGCGGACCGAACTCGACCTCTGAGCGCACGCTGCCGGCGAAGATCTGACGGTCGGGGTCCTGGAATACCAGGCCGATGCGGCGGGCCAGCTGCGCGACTCGCAGGCCGGCCGCGTCCACGCCATCGACCAGCACACGACCCGTGGTCGGCCGGAGCAGACCATTCAGATGACGGACCAACGTCGTCTTGCCACTGCCGTTCTGGCCCACCAGGGCGACTCGCTCGCCCGGCCCGACGCTCAGGTCAAGCCCGTCCAGCGCGCGGACCGCGCTCGGTCGGTAGACGTGCACCAGGCTTTCCATTCGAAGCGGGATCAAGGCGCTTCTTCCTCCAGCCGCGCGGGATCTTCGCCGGCCTCAGAGGCCAGCCTGCGCAGACGCACGATGGAAGGTTCCTCTACACCCAGCGCCTGCAGGCTCGGGTCCGCCAGTACCGCTCGGCTTTGTCCACTGAGCCTCAAGCCACCGTGATCCAAGGCCACCACGCGGTCGCAGATGCGTGCCAGCAGGTCCGTCTTCTGCTCGGCGATGAGGATCGAGCTGCCGCCCGATGCGAGTCTGGCCAGCGCGTCGGCCACCAGGGACGTCCCGGCTGGGTCGAGCTGCGCGGTCGGCTCGTCCAGGACGAGGTGCGCCGGGCGCATGGCCAGCAGCCCGCCGATGGCGACCAGTTGCATCTGCCCTCCCGAGAGTCGGGCCGGATCGCGTTCGGACAGGTGCCCGATCCGCAGTGCTGCGAGCGAGTCCGTCGTTCGCTCGACAACCTCCTCGACCGGCAGACCCAGGTTCATCGGCCCGAAGGCGACCTCCTCGAAGACCGTGGCGTTCACGCCGGACAGCTGTGTCGCGGGGTCCTGGAAGCAGACACCGACGAGCGCGGTCAGCTCATGCATGCGTTGTCCGGCCACATCGATCCCGTCGATCAGCAGCCGCCCGGTGAGGGTCCCCCGGATGGCTCTGGGCGCCAGGCCGCTGGCCACCAGGCAGAGCGTCGTCTTGCCCGCCTCGCTCGCCCCGACAACGCCGAGCACCTCCCCGTACTCCAGGCGCAGGTCGATGTCGCGCAACGAAGCTCGCTCCGCTCCGGCATACCGGTAGCTGACCGATTCAAGCCTCAGCATGGGTGGTTCAGCATCGGCGGCTCAAGGGAGCGGCCCCAGGACGCCCGCGGAACGCGCCACGATCAGGCCCGCCAGGCAGAAGATCAGTAGCCACCGGGCGAGCCGCTGGACGGGCGTATCGGCCGGGGCCCAGAGCAGCGTGCGCCGCCCCGGCCGAGTGAACCCGCGTGCTTCCAGCGCCATCGAGCGCTCCTCGACCTCGGCGATGGAGCCCATGATCACCGGAGCCACGATGGGCACCAGACCGCGCAGCCGGCGCACGACCCCTCCCTCTGTGTCCAGGCCGCGTGCCCGCTGGGCGGCCACGATCGTGCTCGCCCGTTCGACCATGGCCGGGACCGTCTGGACAGAGGCGCTGGCCACGAACGCCAGCCGCGGCGACACGCCGCGTCGCTCCAGATCGGTCACCAATGCCTGCGGCGAGGTGGTGAGGTAGAAGAGCGTGATGCCACCGGAGATGGCCAGGATCCGCGCCAGGATCTCCAGGGCGAAGACGAGGCCCTCCCGGGTGGCCGTGATTGGTCCGATCTGGAAGAGGACATCGCGACCGCCCGGGAAGAAGAACAGGTTCACGAGCAGCGCGCTGATCGCGATGGGCAGGGAGAGGAGCAGCGATGTCCGCAGCAGGCGGCCAAGGACGCCGGCGCCGGCGGCCGGGATGGCGACGGCGATGAGCAGCAGCACGGCCGGCCCGACGATGCCACCGAGGACCACCGCGGCCACCGCCGTGACCGTCGCCAGCACCAGCTTGGTCAGTGGGTTGAGGCGGTGAAAAGCCGACGGCCCGGGGTTGCCCAGGAAAGTGGGCAGTCGACCGCTCAGCGGTGCCGCCTCGGATATCGGCTGCCCAGA
This sequence comes from Chloroflexota bacterium, assembly GCA_013813905.1. Taxonomy (GTDB): domain Bacteria; phylum Chloroflexota; class Limnocylindria; order Limnocylindrales; family CSP1-4; genus Palsa-1032. The sequence continues at coordinate 6,209 of JACCQX010000039.1, read as the reverse complement.
CCGCGCCACCTAACGCACTTCCAGTGGCGTATCGTCGCAGCGTGACGCGTAGGGGAACGGACCCCGGGGCGTCAGGGGAGCAGCCGCATGACAGATGCGGATCGTGGTCGCGTTAGCCAGCGCGTGATGGCCTCCTCCCTGCCAGGCGCGAATGAGTGACGACAGGCGACAGGCGAAGGGCCACTCCGATGCTGGGATCGGGCCGCCCGGGGGATACTGCCGGGACACCAACGCCGGCTTACGCTTCTGCTGTGGGCGTATGTCAGGGGACCAGCTCGGGGGGGTGGGTGGGCACCGGGATCGATGCCGTGACCGGCCAGCCGCGGACGACCCTGGCCTCCATACCTGTGATCCTCACGAGTCCAGCGTACTGGGTCAAGTTGTCGCGACGCCCTCGGTGGAAGGCCGTTCGATGAGCCGCTCACCCTGTGGGAATCGGGCCTTCGTGCGGCGGGCCATCGCATTCAGGATCAGGTAGACGATCAGGAATGTCACCAGCTTGTCGACGGGATCAGACAGCAGGCCCTGCTGGAATGCAGCTGTCGTTACATCCGAGCCCGCCTGCCGGAAGGCGGCCACCAGGAAGTCGGTGCCCGAGCCGGTGACACCGGTGAACAGGTTCGCGCTGATGGGTGCGCTGATGAGCGCGGCCACGATCCCGGTCAGCACGCCGGCTACGACCACGTAGGCCACGGTCAGGTCGCGCCGCAAGAAGAGGAACGCGAGGAAGCCCGCGATGGCGATGACCGTCAGGATCGCGATGACCACGCCGAGGGCGAGGAACAATGGGTCCGCGTTCTCTGGATTGAAGAGCACCAGGCCGTCGGTGCCAGCGTAAAAGCGACTGTAGGCGTAGAAGGCCATCAGCCCCACGACCAGGAGCGCCGTCGCGCCGCCGAGCAGCAGCCGCCGGCCCGAGCTGTTGGGACGCGGCCGAAGCCAGCCGAACCGCCCGAACATGCCTGCCAGGAGCCCGATGACCACCGCCACCACAGCGAAGGGCGCCGCGATATCGCTGTGGAAGGGCGGTGGGACGACGTAGGTCCACAGGATGTTCGCCAGGAAGCCCGTCACCGCACCGGGGATCGGGCCAGCCAGGGCGCCGACCAGGATGGTCCCGATGGAGTCGAGATAGATCGGGATCTTGAGTGCCTGGCCCACGGCCTGGCCCAGGATGATGTTGAAGGCGATCGCGATCGGGATCAACACGATCGTGCGCGTGTCGAACTGGCGCGAGATCGACTCGACGCGGCCGGTCTGGAGATACTCGACCCCAGCGTAGACAGCGAAGGCGATGATCGCCGCCACGGCCGAGAGGATCGCCCAGGACCGGGTCGCTTCCTCGGCCGAGAAGTTCCACACGAAGACGATCCCGACGAACGCGACCGCCAGGAACGCGGCCACCGCGACCACGATCCGCAGCGCTCCCTGAGACACCGAGCGGTCCTCCTCTCCCCGACGGTCTGGTCCGGTCGAGTATGCGCTCAGCTTGCCACGGCCGAGCGGCTGGCGGCCAGCTTCCCGAGGCGATCCTGGAAGCGCGTGAAGAACGTTCCCACATCAGCGTCCAGGCAGACGTCCAGGTTCGGCGGCCGACCCCACGTCCGCCGCCAGTCGGTGACCGTCTCGCCGGTGGTCAGGCTGCCGCCCAGCTCCACCTCGACCGTCACCGGCTGCGACCGCACCAGCGACGGGTCCAGCGCCGCCGCGACGGCCAGCGCGTCATGGATGAACGCGCCGTAGAACCCGTCGTAACGCGAGTGGAACTCCATGTAGAAGCGCAGGGCGTCGGCCAGGAATCGCACCACCTCGTCCGTCCGCCCTCCGGCGAGCGGTGAGCCGTCGCTGCGGCAGCCGGCGCGCCGCGCGAGGTGGTCCAGGTGCGCCGGCGTCAGCTTGGCCTTCTCCGTCACGTCCAGGCCCAGCGCGAGCGGACGGCTCGTCAGGCTTGGACCGCCGAAGGCGCCCAGCACGATCTGCATCGCCTCGGGATCCACCGCCACGTTCCACTCGGTGGTCGGGGCGGTGTTTCCGGGGGAGCGATAGGCACCAGCCATCATCACCAGACGCTTGACCAGGTGCGGCAAGGCCGGCTCCAGTAGCAGCGCGAGAGCCACGTTGGTGAGCGGGCCCAGCGTGATCAGGGTCAGCTCCCCCGGTCGTCGGCGTGCCTCCGCCACGATCAGGTCCGCCGCGTGACGGGGCGACAGCTGCGCACGGGCCTCGGGCAGCTCGGCGTAGCCCAGGCCGCGTGGCCCGTGCGTGTCCGGTGCGGTGCGCAGCTCGCGCACCAGCGGAACCTCGCGGCCCAGAGCCACCTCCACGTCGGCTCGTCCGGCGAGCTCCATCACGGCCAGCGTGTTGCGCGCCACCTGGACCGCCTCGACATTCCCGGAGACACAGGTGACGGCCACCAGGTCGGCTTCTGGTGAGGCGCAGGCATAGAGCAGGGCCAGGGAGTCATCGATGCCCGTGTCCACATCGATGATGAGTGGCAGCCGGCCGGAGGTGTGGGCGACCATGCCACCGATGCTAACGGACGCCGGTCGCAGACCGGCCGGCTCGGCGTTCCTCGGCCGGACGCCCGCCACTAGCCGCCCTCCGCTGACGGCTAGTGGCGTCGGTCGAGGGCTGGAGCGTGCGGAAGAGCGGCGGCAGAAGCCACGGCCCAGCCGAGCCGGCTGGCTCAGGCGGCGTGTAGCATCGGGATGTGTCCTCAGCGCTCGTCTCGATCATCTGCGGCAGCCGTTCCGACCTGGCGACCGTGGAGAGGGGTGCCGCGCTGCTGACGGAGCTGGCCGTGGCGCACGAGATGCGGATCATCTCCGCCCACCGTGCCCCGGCACTGCTCGACCGCTACGTCTCAGCGGCCACCGAACGCGGTGTGCGCGTCTTCGTCTGCGCCGCGGGTTTGGCGGCGCACCTCGCCGGCGCTGTGGCGGCGCGGACGGCTTGGCCGGTCATCGGCCTGCCCATGCCCGGCGGCTCGGGCGGCGTGGGCGGCGGCCTGGACGCGCTGCTCTCCACCGTTCAAATGCCACCGGGCGTGCCGGTCGCGACGGTGGGGTTGGGCAATGCCCGCAACGCGGCTCTCCTGGCTGCGCAGATCCTGGCCATCTCTGACCCGGCATTGGCCGAGCGCATCCGCGCCTTGCGCGCCGGCCAGACGCGAGCCGTGGAGGACGATCCCCTAAACGAAGGGGCATAGGCGCTCGCGCGCAGGGACCGCCCCGGGCCTGCCCGGCCAACTGTTGGCGAGGGGCGTCGCCCGCTGCCGCCTCGGGCACCCGCGTCCACGGCACTACACTCGAGGTGATGGACCACGACGAGATCCTGGAGTCCGGGCCGCGTCTCGATCGCCAAGAGGTCAAGGTAGCCCGCGATGCCAAGGGTCGGCCGCTGGTGCCCTCGCGCGTGCCCGAGACGCGACCGACGCCACTCCAGGACGCCTTCATCTACCTCTCCATCGGCGTGCTCGTGAGTGGCGTCATCGCCATCACCGCCCTCGAGCTGGGAGCGCGGCTGAGCGACCCCGTGATACGTCTGCCTGTGCTGGTCGGCGGTGCCCTGCTCGCGCTCGTGACGCTGGACGCGATGGTCCGTATCTGGCGTTCAGCCTGGGCCTGGCTGCCGGTGGATCGCGGCCGGGGCCTCTTCCGTTTCGTCTGGGTGGCGGTCCTGGGGGCGAGCCTGGCCGTGCTGGCCGCCATCGTCTGGCTGGTCTTCTCCGCGTGAGCCGGTCACGCTGCCTTTCGACCGGTCCAGGCAGCCGGGCGAACGGATGAGGCTGCCGCCCGACCGGAGGGACCCGCCCCCGACCGGCACCGCGCATCGTGGACGCGGTGGCGTTCCCTGGTGGCTGGACGATACGGTCCGTCACTGCTCCCGATGCGGCGACCTGCTCGACTTCGGGCCGGTCGAGGGCGAGGAACGGTCTCGCCTGGTCTGCCCTACTTGCCACTTCATCGCCTACGTCAACCCGCGTCTCGTGGTGACGACCCTGCCCATCACCGCCGACGGGCAGGTCATCCTCTTGCGCCGTGGCATCGAGCCCGGCTACGGCGCCTGGGCGCAACCCGGCGGATTCCTGGAGATCGATGAGACGGCGGAGGAGGGAGCGGCGCGCGAGACGCTGGAGGAGACGGGCCTGGTCGTCGAGCCGTCCCGGGTAGTTGGGCTCTATTCCCGTCCTCCGGCGGCGATCGTGGTCGTCTGCTACGAGGCCCGCATCACGGGCGGCGACATTCGCACGGGACCCGAGGCCATCCAGATCGAGCCGTTCGCCGCCGAGCGCATCCCCTGGCCCGGGATCGCCTTCCACACCACCACCCAGGCGCTGCGAGACTGGATCCGGACGGCGCGGCCGGAACCCTCAGCCGCGGCAGATGCTGCGGTCGAACCTCGGCCCTGACGGGCCTCGAACGGCGGCCGTGCGCGGCGGCTCAGATGGTGGCGACGTTCGAGATGCCTCCCAGCAGTCCCGCCGCGACACCGATGGCCAGCACGGCCGTTCCCAGTCGGCGGCTCCTTCGCGCCAGCACCGCCACCACGGCGACCACCAGCACCACCGCCGCGACCTTGAGGAGTGTCAGCCCGGGCAAGGCCGGATGCTTCGGCGATCGTCACCACGACCGGGTCGAGCTCCGCCTCCAGTCCGTGGCGAGCGATCATCACCACGAACGACGCGTAATCGAAGAACTGGGCGCCTACCAGCACGGCGAAGGCGGCGACCGGCATGGCAGCACGTCTTGACCTGACGATGGTCGCCCGACTAGCGGTCGCTGTCGAACGGAGGCGTTTCCAGCCCGCCGTTGCAGCGGTGTGTCAGTCGGACCGAAGGGGCGGCTCGGCTCAGCTCAGGTCGACGAAGACGTTCTTCAGCTCGGTGTAGAGATCCAGGGCGTGCATGCCCAGCTCGCGCCCGACTCCGGACATCTTGTAGCCGCCGAAGGGCGCCTCCGTGTGGAAGCTGGCGTTGGCATTGATGGACACGGTGCCGCTGCGCATGCCCTTGGCCACGCGCATCGCCCGGCCGATGTCCCGTGTCCAGACGGAGCCGGAGAGCCCATACGGCGTGTCGTTGGCCAGTCGGATGGCCTGCGCCTCGTCGTCGAAGGGGAGGATGGCCGTGACCGGTCCGAAGATCTCCTCGCGAACGATGCGCATCTCCGGACGCGCTTCGTCGAAGATCGTGGGCAGGAGGAAGGCACCCCGCCCGAGCTCGTCACCAGCAGGAGGCTCGCCGCCGGTCACCAGCCGCGCGCCTTCATCGACGCCCGAGCGGATGTACTCCTGGACGCGCTCGCGATGTTTCATCGACACCAGGCTGCCGACCTGCGTGGCCGGATCGGCCGGGTCGCCGACCACCAGCGCCCGGGTTGCCTCCGCGAAACGCTCGACCACCTCCTGGTGCACCGACCGCTCGACGAGGATGCGACTGCGCGCGGTGCAGTCCTGGCCGCAGTTGTCGAAGACCGACGAGGGGGCATCCTTGGCGAACCGCTCCAGGTCGGCATCCGCGAAGACGACGCTGGCGCTCTTGCCACCCAGCTCCAGGGAGACACGCTTCACATTGCCCGCCGCGAGGCGCAGGATCTCCTGTCCCGTGACGGTCTCCCCGGTGAAGGCGATCTTGCCCACACCGGGATGCGCCGCCAGGGCCGCTCCGGCACTGCCGCCGGGCCCCGTGATCACGTTGACCACGCCGGCCGGAAAACCGGCCTCAAGCGCCAACTCTCCCAGCCGCAGGGCACTCAAGGGCGTCCAGGAGGCAGGTTTCAGGATGCACGTGTTGCCGGTGGCCAGTGCCGGACCCAGCTTCCAGGCCGACATGTTGAGCGGGTAGTTCCAGGGCACGATCATGCCGATGACGCCGATCGGTTCGCGTAGCGTGAAGTCGAGACCGGGCCGGCTCACCGGGATGGTCTCCCCGAGATGCTTGTTGGCGGCGCCGGCGTAGTACTCCAGCACGAGGCTCACCGCGAAGGCCTCATTGCGGGCGCTGGTGATGGGCTTGCCGGCGTTGCGTGAGTCGAGCTGGGCCAGCTCCTCCACGTTCTTCTTGACCAGGTCGGCGTACTTTTGGAGCGTCCGGCCGCGCTTGGCGGCGGACCAGCCGGACCAGGGTCCCTCGAAGGCTTCCTGTGCCGCTGCCACAGCCCGGTCCACGTCCGTCTTGCCACCCAGCGGCACATGGGCGATGACCTCCC
>JACCQX010000127.1 GCA_013813905.1 Chloroflexota bacterium | reverse complement strand
GCGGTGGGCTCCTTGCCCTTCGGCCAGTAGAGCTCCTTCTTGATCAGCTCCTCGGGGAAGCCGCGCCCCAGCAGGGTCTCGTCCACGGCGATGATCATGTCCGGGTTGCCGCAGATGTAGGAGATGCTGTTCTCCGGCGTCAGGTCCAGCTCACCGTACACGTCGCTGATGATCGTTTCGACGCGGCCGGTGCGGCCGCTCCAGCCCTCGTTCCGCGGTGAGGAGACGCGCGAGACCGTGGGGATGTAGGTGAGTGGATACTCGCCCGATCGCTGCCAGCCCTCAAGCAGCTCGCGATATCCCAGGTCATCCTCGTAGCTCACCCCATGGATGATGACCGCGGGACGAGGCGTGCCGTCTTTCCGCAGCGTCTCCATCATGGAGATGAACGGCGCGATGCCGGTGCCGGTACTGATGAAGACGTGCGTCCGTTCATCTTCCGGCTCCAGCACGAACTTGCCCTTGGGGCCCTTCATGCTCATACCCTGGCCGATCTCGGCGCGCCACAGGAGCGGGGTGAAAAGGCCGCCGTCGACCAGACGGACGTAGAACTCGTAGCCGTCGGCTGCCTGGCGCGGGGAGGAGGCCACCGAATAGGGCCGCTGGACCAGCTTGCCGCTCGATTCCACGCCTATGGTCAGGTACTGACCAGGTTCGAAGCCGACCGGCTCGTCGGTGTAGGCGACCCAGAAGAAGGCCAGTGTGGCGTGCTGGTCGACCCGCCGCGTGAGCACCGCGTTGTAGCGCGGCGACGTCTCGGCGATGGGCTGTTCGCTCAGGACAGGGTCGGTCATCGGCTGGGGCTGCCTCCGCGGGGATCGGGTGTCGATGGTACCCGCGCCAGGCGCACTACAGGAGCGACGGGCGCCGCCACTCCTGTCCCCGGACGTGCTGGTCCAGGAATGCGACGACCGTCTCGTACCAGATCCGCGCGTTCTGGGGCTTCAGCACCCAGTGGTTCTCGTCCGGGAAGTACAGGAACTTGGCCTCCACGCCGTGGCGCGCCAGGTCGGTCCACAGTCGCAGCGCCTCACTGATCGGCACGCGGTGGTCCTTCTCCCCGTGGATGACCAGCATCGGCGTCGTGATGCGGTCGACGAGTCGATGTGGCGAGGCCGCATCGTAGCGCGATGCGTCAGCGTAGGGGTCCCCGAACTCGCGTTCCCACTCGGGTCCCAGATCCGTGCTGCCGTGGAAGCCACGCAGCTCCCACAAGCTGGCGTGGGTGACGATGGCCCGGAAGCGGTCCGTGTTGCCGGCCACCCAGTTGGCCATGTAGCCACCGAATGAGCCGCCCATCAGCGCCGTGCGCTGGGTGTCCAGGTCCGGTCGTGCGAGGGCAGCGTCGACCGCGACCAGCAGGTCGGTGTACGGCTCGTCGCCCCAGCGACCCCAGCCGCGCTGGATGTGGTCGAAGCCATAACCGGTCGACAGGGCGGGGTCGGGCAAGAGGACGGCATAGCCTGCCGCGGCGAGCAGGTGCGGGTTCCAGCGCCAGTGCCAGCTGTTCCAGGACGCCAGCGGGCCGCCATGGACCCACACCACCAGGGGTGCCGGCTCCGTTGCCGAGGCGTCCCGCGGCAGCACGAGCCACGACGGCACCTCCGCGCCGTCAGACGCGTGAGCCACCAGTCGCTCCACCGTGCCTGGCAGCTGGAGGGCATCCAGTTCGGGGAAGGATCTGACGGGCGTCGGCCGCTGCTCAGCTTCGGACGTGGCGAGACGCACCAGGTGCGGCGGCGCCGCGTAGCTGGCCCCGATTGCGAAGAGGCGCTGGCCATCCGGCGTCGGCGCGAGGTCGGTGAAGGCGCCCTCTGCTGTGAGCACCGTGACGTCGCCCGTGGCCAGCTCGACGCGCAGCGCCGCGGCGCCGCCGCCGCGGTCGGCCGTGAACAGGACGGCGTCTGAGCCGGGCATCCACAGTGGGCCGTGCGGCCACAGGTCGAGGTCCGGCGTGAGATCCCGCCCCTCGCCGCTGGCGAGATCCACGAGCCACAGCGTCTGGTCACCGATGCGCTCCGGCGAGCCGTGCTCCGAGCGGGTGGCGACCACCCAGCGTCCGTCCGGGCTGCAGGCCGGCTCGCTGTACCAATGCCCGTCATCGGGGGAGAGGAAGCGTCGTTCACCACCGGCCCGGTCGAGGGCCACAAGTCGCTCATGGAGACGGGTCAGGTCCGTGGTGACCGACCAACCGGTCACGATGGTGGCGCCGTCGGGCGTCACGTCGTAACGCGTCTCGAGCAGCGCCTGGCCGGCGTCCGGGGTCAGGTCGACGGGGTCGGCCATGCGCTCCTCGCCGCTCGGCATGGGCGCCGCGAACAGATGCCGTTCGCGGGGACCGAGGTAATGGTCCCAACGCCGGATGGGGTAGCCCTCGAAGAGCAGGGCCTCCACGCCGGCCTTGGTCCGTTCCTTGTGCCGGTCGCGGTCAGCGGCCAGGCTCGTGACACCCGGGTAGACGGAAGCGCTGAAGACGATGACGTCGGCATCGCGAGCGGCCCGCACGTCATCTACGCCGCCCGACGGGCCGACCAGGACGCGCGCCTCACCGCCGGACGCAGGCAGCAGCCACAGACGCCCTATCTCGTCGTTCTCGTCCTCCTCGTCCTTGGGCCGGTCCGGGTCAGGCCGCGCGGACGTGAAGAGCAGCGAGCCGTCACGCAGGAAGGCGCCGACGCTTTCGCCGGGCGCGGACCGCGTCAACCGTCGCGGAGGCCCGTCGCCGGTCGGATCGAAAGCCCAGATGGCCGCCCGCATCTTCGTGCCTTCCGGTGCCGGTCGAGACATCGACGCGATCAACCGTTCGCCGTCGGGCGAGAGACGCAGGCTGGCAAGGCGAGGCAGGGACAGAAGGTCGAGGTCGCTCATGGCCCGATGATGGCACGAGCACGCCTGCAGGGCTCCGGCCCTCCGGCATCGACCATCACTGAGCGTCTGGGATCCCCGGGTAGAATCGGCCGGCCCGCCCAGATCGAGACCCGCGCCTGAGGAGCCTGTCCGTGACCGAGACCGCCAGCACTTCTGCGGAGCCGACGCGCCATGCTGCGAAACGCTACATCTATGCCTTCGGAGCGGGCCACGGCGAGGGTGACTCGAGCATGCGCGACCTGCTCGGTGGCAAGGGCGCCGGCCTCGCCGAGATGACCAACGCCGGGCTGCCCGTGCCGCCCGGTTTCACCATCACGACGGAGGCCTGCAACGACTACTTCGCGGCCGGTGAGAAGCTCCCGGACGGGCTCTGGGAAGACGTGCTGGGGGCCGTGCGCGCGGTCGAGCGGGAGACCGGAAAGGGATTCGGCGGCGTTTCCGATCCGCTCCTGGTGAGCGTCCGATCCGGCGCCCGCTTCTCCATGCCGGGCATGATGGACACCGTCCTCAATCTCGGGCTCAACGAGGAGACACTCCAGGGTCTGGTCGCCCTCACCGGCAACGAGCGCTTCGCCTGGGATGCCTACCGGCGCTTCATCCAGATGTTCGGGCGCATCGTGCTGGGCGTCTCGGCAGAACGGTTCGACCACGTCTTCGAGGAGGCCAAACGGGCACGTGGCGCCGAGCTCGACACGGATCTGGACGCTGCCGCACTGCGCGAGGTGGCGCAGCGCTTCAAGGCCATCGTCCGCGAGGAGACGGGGCGCGACTTCCCGACCGATCCGTACGAGCAACTCGATCTGGCCGTCAAGGCCGTCTTCGTCTCATGGTTCGGCCGGCGGGCACGCGACTATCGCGACTACAACAAGATCCCCCACGACCTGGGCACCGCGGTCAACGTGATGACCATGGTGTTCGGCAACATGGGCGACGACTCGGGCACCGGCGTGGCCTTCACGCGCGACCCCAACACCGGTGAGAAGGTGCTCTACGGCGAGTACCTTACCAACGCCCAGGGCGAGGACG
>JACCQX010000122.1 GCA_013813905.1 Chloroflexota bacterium | reverse complement strand
ATTGGCCGCACGGACCTGCTCCAGGACCTCGTTCAGCGCGTCGAGCTCGGTGCCCGCGCCGGAGCTGTAGGTGTGCCAGAGCGTGAAGTCGCCGCTCAGCGAGCCACTCGGCTCGCCGCTCGCTGGCGCGTCGGAGCTGGGGGCGTCGGAGCTGGGGGCGTCGGAGCTGGGCGCGTCGCTGGTCGGGGCGTCGCTGGCCGGAGCGTCCGTCTCATCCGGCTGCGAGTCGGTGGCGGGGGCGTCGGTGGCCGGTGGGTCGGAGCTCGGTGCATCGGTGGTGGTGGGAGCGCTTGCTGACCCGCTGGTGGGAGCCGAGGTGGCCGGAGTACCGCCACAGGCGGCGATGGTGAGAGCCAGCATCATGAGGATGCTCGTCGGCTTCAAGGTTGTGATCATGGGAATCGGTTTGCCTCCTCCAGGTGACCGACTCGGTCGGCCGTGTCTCTGCTTGCCCGTCGGCGTGCCATGGCGGCCGCCGGACGCGATGATGCCTCAGGCGTGTGCCATCACCTCCAGACGTCGGATCCCGATCGTGCCGGCGGGAGCGGTGGATGCACGGGTCACGAGCGCACCAAGCACCTTCGTCGTGGCGCGCTGCCGGCATCGGCGATGCCGTCGAGCAGCATACGCGACGCCGCCCACCCCGTGGCCGCATCCCTGGGCGTATATCGGCCCTGCTACGGCGCCCGGTGACATGTGGAGCTACCTGGCTGCACGGCAGGCCCATCCCGTTCGGTCGCGAGTCGCGTGGCAGAATCGCGAGCGATGCCCCAGCTCTGGCGCGGCATGCCCGCGGGCGTGCGAGTCTTCCTGGCCTACGCCTTTCTGGTTCTGGCGTTCATCGGGGTCACCCTGCCCCTCGTGGTCGCGCAGGCAGTGTCGGCGCCGATCTCACCGCTGGGCATCGTCTGGATGGCTCTCCTGGCATACCTGATCTTCACCATGACCCTGGTGCTCCAGCGCAAGGAGGCCGCCTATCCGCTGGCGCTGGGATTGGCGACCTTGACGGTGCCCCTCATCCCGATGCTTTACCTTTCCCCTGCCGGGATACCCGGGGCACTGTTCGCCGTGGTCGTAGCGGTGCTCGTGTTCGGGTCCCTTCGGCGGCCAGGCGTCCGCTCCTGGTTCAACGAACCGTGATCACCCCGCCTAGAGGTCTCCCGTGAGCAAGCGTCCCCGCCGCAACCGCCCGCCGACCCGTCGACCTGGTCAGACGGATCGGCCCAGCCCGTCCACCGATCCGAGCGCGTTTGCGGCAGGCGATACGACACCCTCCTCCGAGCCCGGGCCGGCCCCGGCTGCGACAGGCCCGAGCACCGGCGGCCGATCGGCAAGCACCCCCCGACCCGCCCGACCGACCCGCCGGACCACTCGCGCCACCCGCCGGGTGGAGCCGCGCAGGAGCGCGGCCGATCGATACCGTGGACTCCTGCTGGGCGTCTTCGCCCTGTTGGGTGCGGGCCTCATCGGCTTCGTCTTTATCCAGCAGACCGGTGCCGCCGCGTACACCTGTGCCACGCTCATGACGCCAGGGCCCGCGGAATCCCTGCCCACGCCGACGCCCACGTTCCGCCCGACTCCCACCGGTGAGGCTACGGCCAGCGCCTCCGCCTCGGCCGACGCAAGCGCCTCGCCGGGTGGCTCACCGGCCGCCAGTGACCCACCCTCCGACAGCGGCTCGCCCGGTGTCAGCTCCTCGCCCGGTGCCTCCGCCGGGCCGTCGGCCGCACCGTCAGCCAGCCCGTCGGCGTCAGCGGCGCCTTCCCCGCGCCTCGGATTCCCGGCAGCCGACCTGGGGACGGAGCACGTCGCCGGTGGCAGCAACATCCGGTACGCCTACTGCCCGCCCACCTCGGGCGACCACTACAACGCGGCCGGGCAGGGTCCCATCCGTCGCGAGTTCTATGGCCCTGAGACTGAGCGCGCGCCAGGCGGCTGGATCCACAACCTGGAGCACGGCTATGTCGTGCTGGCCTACCGCGGCGGCGAGGGCCAGGCGCCATCGGAGGAGGTCCTGTCGCAGATGCGCGACTTCTTCGAGAACGCCCCCGCCAGCACCTTCCCCAACAGCTGTCCCTCCGTGCCCAACAAGGTGCTCGTCGTCCGCTTCGACGAGATGGAGACTCCCTTCGCGATGCTCGCCTGGGATCGAGCTCTGATGATGGATACGTTCGATCCCGAGCAGGCGCTGACCTTCTATGAGCAGTGGGTCGACGACGAGGCGCTACCCGAGGCGGGAGCCTGCTGAGGTGACCTCCAGCGTTCGCGTCGAGTCCTCGGTCTCCCGGCCGATGGGGACCTCGATGCGCGCGCTGGTCAAGGAGGCCCCGGGACCGGGCGCCGCCATGCGAGAGGTGCCGGTGCCGGAGCCCGGTCCCGGTGAGGTGTTGGTCCGGGTCGAGGCCGCCAGCGTCTGCGGCACGGACCTGCACATCGAACGCTGGGATCCCTGGGCCCAGGAGAACTTCGGGCCGCCTCCCATGACCTTCGGCCACGAGATGGCGGGGGTGGTGGTGGCTCACGGCGCGGGGGCCGGTCGGATCGCTCTCGGTGAGCTGGTGGCGGTCGAGACCCATGTGGTCGATGGCACCTGCTACCAGTGCCGGACCGGGCGCGGTCATGTCTGCCAGAACATGCGCATCCTGGGCGTGCACATGCCCGGGAGCTTCGCTCAGTACGCGGCCATCCCGGAGACCAACGCCTGGGCCGTGGAAGGTCTGTCGGCAGAGATCGCGGCGCTTCAGGAGCCGCTGGGCAACGCGGTGCACGCCACCTTCGTGGAGGAGATCGCCGGTCAGTCGATAGCCGTCCTGGGCTGCGGACCCATCGGCGTCATGGCCGTCGCCGTCTGCCGGCAGGCGGGTGCCGGCCGCATCTTCGCCACGGACATGAATCCCGAGCGCTTGGAGATGGCGCGGCGCATGGGCGCGGACGTGACCATGCAGGCATCCGACGATGTCGTGGGCCGCATCCGCGCCGAGACCGACGGCAACGGCGTGGACGTGGTGCTGGAAATGTCCGGCGCCGAGCCGGCCCTCCACCAGGGCCTCGCGGCGGTGACCAACGGCGGCCGCGTCTCCCTCCTCGGCACCCACGCGCGCCCGGCGTCGATCGACCTCTCCGCGGAGGTCATCTTCAAGGGTCTGCGCATCTACGGCATCACCGGGCGGCGGCTCTACGAGACGTGGTACCGCACCACGGCGCTCCTGGAGGAGGGGCTGGACCTATCGCCTGTCATCACCCATCGACTGCCGCTCTCGCGCTACGCCGAGGCCTTCGACCTCGTCGCGTCCGGGCATGCCGGCAAGGTCGTCCTGCTGCCTCAGGAGGAGTGACATCATGACCACCGAGACCGCCAGAACCGATCCGCTGGCCTACCTCGCCCAGGAGATCCGCGCCCTCCAGGAGCAGTCGCTCTACCGGCCGCTGGCCGTGATGGATGGTCCCCAGGCGCCCGAGACGACGATGGACGGCCGGCCGGTCATCAGCCTCTCCTCCAACAACTACCTGGGCCTGGCGACGCACCCGCATCTCGTCGCAGCCGCGGCCAAGGCGGTGCGCGAGCTGGGCGTAGGCAGCGGTGCGGTGCGCACCATCGCCGGCACGATGGCTCTGCACGAGGAGCTGGAACGCCGCCTGGCGAAGTTCAAGCACACCGAGGCGACGCTGGTCTTCGGTTCTGGCTTCACCGCCAACAGCGGCGTCATCCCGACCATCACCACGGATGCCGACCTGATCGTCTCGGACGAGCTCAACCACGCTTCCATCATCGACGGGGTGCGGCTGTCCAAGGCCTCGAGGGCGGTCTACCCGCACAAGGACGTGGACGGCCTGGAGTCTGTATTACGTGAGGCGCGCGACAAGGGCGGACCGCGCGGCTCCTACCGCGGGATCCTGGTCATCACCGACGGTGTCTTCAGCATGGACGGCGACATCGCGCCGCTGGGCGGGATCTGCGATGTGGCCGAGCGCTTCGAGGCGGCCGTGATGGTCGACGACGCCCACGGATCCGGCGTGCTGGGGCGCAACGGGCGCGGAACGGTGGACCATTTCGACCTGAACGGACGGGTCGACATCCAGGTCGGCACGCTCTCCAAGGCCATCGGCGTCCTGGGTGGTTACGTGGCCGGGCGCCAGCACCTGCGTGACTTCCTGGTGCAGCGCGCGCGTCCGTTCCTCTTCTCCACCTCGCACCCGCCGGCCGTGGCGGCGGCCTGTCTGGCGGCACTGGACGTGCTGGAGAGCGAACCGCAGCGCATCGAGCGGCTCTGGGAGAACACCCGTGTGTTCAAGGGCGGTCTGGAGACGCTGGGTTTCGACACCGGCATCAGCGAGACGCCCATCACGCCCATCATCGTGGGCCAGGCTGAGACCGCCCAGCGCATGACGCGAGCGCTCTTCGAGCGGGGCGT
>JACCQX010000095.1 GCA_013813905.1 Chloroflexota bacterium | reverse complement strand
ACCGGGCCATCCTGCTGGAGAAGGGCCGCATCGTGGCCGACGGGTCCCCCCAAGAGGTCGTGGCCCTCCACCTCGAGAAGTCCGATGCGCGTCGGCGCGTCAAGCGGGCGGTCATGGAGGACATGCGCACCGGGAAGAGCGAGCCAGGCTGGCGAGGCCGGCTCGTGGACGCGGCTCTCGGCCCCCCGAAAGCGGGCGGCACGGACGAGCGGGCCCCGCACGACCCGCCGCCTGGTTGACCGCCTCGACGAGGCCTACCTAAGCCAGTCAGCGATGACCCCCGCGATGCGCTCCCCGGCGTGACCGTCCCAGAGTGGCGGGCCATCGGGCGGCATCGCCTGCTCGCCTGCCAGCGCGCGATCCAGCGCAGGGCCCAGGGCCTCGGGCTCGACCAGGCGGTTCGTGCCGTGTGTGATCGTGATGGGCCGCTCCGTATTCGGACGCAGCGTGAGGCAGGGGATGCCCAGGATGGTGGTCTCCTCCTGGATGCCGCCCGAATCGGTGATGACCGCCGACGAGCCGCGCACCAGGGACAGGAAGTCAAGGTATCCCAGCGGGTCCAGGACCATCAGCCCGCGGTCCGCCAGCTCAGCCAGGCCTGCCCCTTCCAGGCTGGCGCGACCCCTGGGATGGAGAGGCAGCACGACGGCGATGCGGGCGACCGCCTCCTGCAGCGCCAGGACGATGCGCCGGGCCGCGTCGGGCTGGTCGACGTTGGCCGGACGATGGATCGTGGCCACCGCATATCGCTCGGGCACGCCCAGCCGCTGTCGTACCGGCCCCGGGTCGAAACGTTCCAGGTGCCTCAGCAGCGTATCGATCATGGGATTGCCCACGAGATGCACACGCTCCCCGTCCACTCCCTCGCGCGCCAGGTTGTCCAGGCCTTCCGGGCTGGTCACCAGCAGCAGGTCGGCCAGCGAGTCGGTCACCACCCGGTTGATCTCCTCGGGCATGGAGCGGTCGAAGGAGCGCAGCCCGGCCTCGACATGGGCGGTCGGGATGCCCAGCTTGGCGCACACGATCGCGGCGGCGATGGTCGAGTTCACGTCCCCGTAGACCACCGCCAGCGGCGGCGGATGTGAGGTGAAGACCTTCTCCAGCGCGACCATGAGCGCCGCCGTCTGGCTGGCGTGGGAGCCTGACCCTACGCCGAGGCTCTCGTCGGGCCGCGGCAGATCGAGGTCGCGGAAGAAGACGTCGGACATCGCGACGTCATAGTGCTGTCCCGTGTGGACCAGCCGCTGAGGTACGCCCAGCGCTTCGAGGCCGCGGAGCACCGGCGCCGCCTTGACGAAGTTGGGCCGAGCGCCCACGACGTGGACGAGAGCGTTGCGCATCGCGCCAAGGATGGCACCCCGGCGATGCGAGGGGTGCGCGAAGGGTCACGCCCGGCGACCATGCGCTATCGTCAGCGGCTGTGACGCGCGTCGGGATCATCGGGCTGGGCTATGTGGGCTTGCCACTGGCGACGGCCTTCGCGGAAGCCGGCCTGGAGGTCCGCGGCGTGGACGTCTCCGCGGAGCGGGTGGCGGAGGTCAACGCCGGGCGGTCCTACATCGGCGACGTCGGTACCGATCAGCTGGCTCCGCTGGTGGCTTCCGGCCGGCTCACGACATCCACCGATGGCGCATCGCTGCGCGACTGCCAGGCCATCCTGATCTGCCTGCCCACGCCCCTCGACGACCATCGGGTGCCGGATCTCAGCTACGTTACCGCCGGCGGGGAGATGACCGCCGCCAACCTTTCACCCGGCACGCTCGTGGTCCTCGAGAGCTCCACCTACCCGGGCACCACCCGGGAGCTGCTCCAGCCCATCCTGGAGCGTGACGGCCGGCGCGTCGGGGAGGACCTGTTCCTCGCCTTCTCCCCCGAGCGCATCGACCCGGGCAACCGCGAGTTCGGCGTGCGCGACACGCCGCGGGTCGTGGGCGGCATCACGCGCGAGTGCACGCGTCGGGCGAAGGAGCTCTACGAGCACATCGTCGAGGTGGTCCATGTCGTCTCGACGCCGGAGAGCGCCGAGATGTCCAAGCTCCTGGAGAACACCTTCCGGGCGGTCAACATCGCGCTGGTCAACGAGCTGGCCATCCTGTGCGACCGGATGGGCATCGACGTCTGGGAGACCATCCGCGCGGCCTCGACCAAGCCCTTCGGCTTCATGCCCTTCTGGCCCGGGCCGGGCTTGGGCGGGCACTGCATCCCGGTCGACCCGTTCTATCTGACCTGGCGCGCCAAGGCCTTCGACCTGACCACGGAGTTCGTGGAGCTGGCCGGGCGCATCAACGTGAACATGCCCTATTACGCGGTCAGCCGCATCGCGCGGGCGCTCAACGGGCAGCACAAGTCGGTCGCCGGCAGCCGCATCCTGTTGCTGGGCATGAGTTACAAGCCCAACGTGGGCGACATGCGCGAGAGTCCCTCGCTCAAGCTGCTCGAGCTGCTCCGTGCCGAGGGCGCTGAGGTCCTTTACCACGACCCCCACGTGCCGGACCTGGTCTCACACGGTCTGCGCTCCGAGCCACTCGACGACGATCTGCTGGGCAGCCTGGACTGCGTGGTGATCGCCACCAACCACAGGGCGGTGGACCTCCGACCGGTGGTCGACCGCGCCGCCCTCGTGGTGGATCTGCGCAACGCCGTGCGTCAGTCGCTGGGCGGTGACGGGAGCGGAGCCGCGCCGGACAACGTGGATGTGCTCTGACGAGACGGACCCAGGGAAGGCCCTCAACATCATGTCCGTGGACGTCGAGGATTGGTTTCATATACTGGACGTCCGGCCAGCACCTCGCGTGGACCAGTGGGACGCGCTCGAATCACGCGTCGAACGGAACCTCCACTTCCTGCTGGACGCCTTCGACGAGCATGGCGTGCAGGTCACCTGCTTCTTCCTGGGATGGGTCGCGGAACGCTTCCCGCATCTGGTCAGGACCGCCGCTGACCGTGGTCACGAGATCGCGTCCCATGGTCATCTACACCAACTCATCTACGGGACCACGCGCCAGGCATTCGCGCAGGACATCCGACACGCCAAGGCAGTGCTGGAGGACATCGCGCAGAGACCGGTACTTGGTTACCGCGCGCCCGGCTTCTCCATCGTGAGGGCGACATCCTGGGCCTTCGAGGAGCTGGTGGAGGGGGGGTACCGATACGATTCGTCCATCTTCCCGGCCGCCCGTGGCCACGGTGGACTGGCCGGAGCCCGGACGGATCCACACCGGCTCTGGACGGCCAGTGGGCCGCTGCTCGAGCTGCCCATCTCCGTGACTCGTTTCCTGGGCCAGCGCGTCTGCTTCTTCGGTGGAGGGTATCTGAGGCTCTTTCCCTACCCGCTGATCGAACGGATGGCACGAGCCGTCAACGAGGACCGCCGACCGGTCATCTACTACATCCACCCGCGCGAGATCGATCCGCATCAGCCGCGTCTGCCCATGGCACGATCACGGCGATTCAAGTCCTATGTGAACCTCGCCACGACGGCCGGCAAGCTGAAAGCGATCATGAGGAGCCAGCGCCTGACCACGTTCGAGCGGTGGCTCGAGGTCAACGGTGCGTCACTCCCGGAGGGACTCGATGGATAGGCCCAGGCGGCTGCGCGTCCTGGATGCACCGGTGGACAGCGTCGACATGGCGGGAGCGCTCTCGTATGTCAGCCGCTACCTCCGCGAGGGGACTTCTCCCGGCACCATCCTGGCGGTGAATCCAGAGAAGGTCTACGCGCTGCGCAAGGATCCCTTCCTGATGCGGTTCTTCGAACGGGGCACACTGTTGCTGCCCGACGGCATCGGCGTGGTCATGGCCCTTAACCTCCTGTACCGAGCCGGCGCCACGCGCGTAGCCGGGGCGGACCTGATGCTGGGGATCTGTGACATCGCCGCCAGGGAGGGCCAGGGCATCTTCGTGTACGGCGCGAGGGAGAGGGTCAATCGTCGCGCCGTGGAGATCCTGGGCCAGCGGTTCCCGGGCATCCGCATCGTCGGCCGTGCCAACGGGTACCTCGGGCCGCAGGAAGCGGACGATCTCCTGCGGACCATCGCTGCCTCGGGCGCGGAGATCCTGTTCGTCGCTCTGGGCAGTCCCGCCCAGGAGAGATGGATGCATGAGCATCTGCCGGGGTCCACGGTGCGCATCTGCCAGGGCATCGGCGGGACCCTTGACACCATCACCGGGGATGTCCGGCGGGCGCCAGCGATCTTCCGGCGCCTGGGCCTGGAGTGGTTCTATCGGCTGGTCCGCCAGCCCAGCCGCTGGAGACGCCAGATCGTCTACCCCCTCTTCGTCGCAGAGGTCCTCCAGCAAGCGGTCCGCTCGAGGACCCGGCGAGGCAGACGGTGAAGATCATCATCGTCACCCAGGAGGAGAACCTCTACCTGCCGCGCAGCTTCGCCAAGGTCTGCAGGGCCTGGCCCGACTCGGTGGTGGCCATCGTGTCGGCGCCGGCCATGAGCACCCACGGTGGCACGCGGAAGGGCTTCATCAAGCACTTCCGCCTTTTCGGCGTCCGAGGCACCGCTATCCTGGCCGCGCGCGTGATCCTGGCCAAGCTGAAGGCGATGCTCACGTCACCGGGCAGAGAGGGACCGTTCCACTCCATCGAACAGGTGGCCCGCGCCTGGCACATCCCCTATCACCCGGTGCCCGACCTGAAGGGCCGACGCTTCACCGCTGTGTTGGACCAACACCAGCCGGACCTGCTGGTCTCCATCAGCTGCCCGCAGGTCATCGGCAAGAGCATCCGCGATCGGCTGCCCCTGGGGGCCATCAACGTACACGGGGCGCCGCTCCCCAGGTACCGGGGCCTGATGCCGGCCTTCTGGGTCCTGCGCAACGGCGAGACCACGACGGCCACGACCGTGCACTACCTCGCTGCCAAGCTGGACGATGGTGAGATCGTCGGGCAGCGAGAGATCGAGATCCTGCCCCAGGACACCTGGGATAGCCTGGTGCGGCGGACCAAGGATGCCGGCGCCGATCTGCTGGTCGGAGCCATCGTTCAGATCCGCGACGGCACGGTGGTGCCACGTCCCAACCCCGAGGCGGAGGGGACCTACTTCTCGTTCCCGACGGCGGAGGACAAGCGGGCGTTCCTGGCCGCCGGGCGACGCTTCTTTTAAGGGATTGCGCCGGCTAGCTTGGCGCATCCCTGCCGCCCCGCCGCGGGGTCGCTTGCGAGAGGCGCCCGTACAGCCCGCGGAGTCCATCGGCGTTCAGATCCCAGGTGTACTTCGTGAGCGCCACCGTTCGACAGTGTTGACGGAGGCGCTGGCGCTCGGACTCGGGAGCCGTGAGGAGGGCCAGGATGCCGGCCGCCACGGAGTCGGGCGAGTCGATGTCCACGCACCGCCCGACACCCTCGCTCATCGTCAGACGGCATTGCTCATTGCCCTGCGAGACCACGACCGGTACACCAGCCATGAGGCTTTCGAAGAGCTTGTTGGGCAGGTTCAAGCGCTGGTTCAGTGTGCGCGGCGGCTGGCCCACGAACGAGACATCGGCACCGGCCGTCCACTCCAACAGACCCTGGACCGGGACGGCTGGCAACACGTAAAGACGGCCGGGGCGTTCGCGCGCAGCGCGGTCCACGAAGCCCTGGAGCCGCCCGTAGCCCATGAAGACTATCGCCGCGCCGAGATCGCGCAGGCCTGACTCATCGGACGCAGCGACCAATTCCTCGACACCGCGGTCCACGCTGAGACCGCCCTGGTACAGGATGATCGGCCGTCCAGGCTCGATGCCGGCAGCCGTACGAAGTCGATCCGACAGGGGTGGCGTCGACTCCTCCGGACGCCAGGCCGGCGGGCAGTTGAGCAGCACGGCCGGCCGCTCGACCCCGAAGCGTCGCTCGACGAGGTCGGCCACGGGCTCACTGACCGCCAGGAAGCCGGAGGCGTCACGCGCCCAGCGCCGCTCGCGACGCCGCACCAGCTCCCGCACCAGCCAGGGCATGCGCGCCAGGCGTGCGGCTTCGGTGTGGTAATCGGCGACGTCGTAGACGAACCGAGCGCCAAGCCGCTGCGCCGCTCCTCGGACTACCGGTAGAGCGATCAGCGACTGGGCGTGGAAGACGTCCGTCTCGGCTGCGTGGACGACCACCGCGTCTGTCCAGGGACCGACGCGCCGCGCGTTCGCCACGACCTCGAGCAGCCGTCGACCGAGGTGGCGAACGCGGTCGATACCGCGCGGGGCGTCCGGCGGCAGGACCGTGGCGAGGGGATCAAGACCGATGAGTCGAGCCAGCGCCGAGCGGACCTGCGTGGGCAGGGGCCGCAGCCCGCTGGTGATGCGCCGGTCGATGTCGAGCCGCGTCAGCATCACGCCCGGGGCCAGCTCCTCGCGTGCGGGCAGGCCCGGTCCCGGCCAGCCCAGGATCCGGACATCGTGGCCTTCCGTCGCCAGGGTCATGGCCGTTCGCAGGAAGCGCGAATCGAACTCGAAGGAGTTCGCCGCCACGATCGTCACCTGGAGTCCGCGTGCCGCGCCCCCGAGACCCATCAACGGCGGCGAAAGACGCCCAGCAAGCGCCGCAGCAGGAGGAAGCCACCGACCAGGGCAAGTGCCGAGCGCGAATCCAGGAGCGGCCGCGTGCCGCCTGACGTCCGTCCGGAGATCAGCACGGCGACGCGGGCGCCGGGAGCGACCTCGGCGTTCCGTGACACGACAAGGAATGCGTTGGCGTCGCTCTCCAGGCGCAGGGTTCCGGCCTGCACGACACCGGCGCCGCCCTGGGTGATGCTCACTTCGCGCGCCTTGATCCGCCCGGCTCCGCCCTGAGACAGTGAGACCGTGGTGGCCTCGACGCGGGAGGCTCCGCCTTGCGAGAACTCGACGTGCTCGGCGCGAATGACGGCATCACGGGAGCCGGGCCCGACCACCAGGTGCGAGGCATCCTGGGTTCCGGCGGGCGATGCCGCCTCGAAGGCCTGGTCCAGGGCGGGCTGGGCCACCTCGCGCGCCGCCTCCGCGGCGGCCTCCTCTTCCGCGGCCTTGAGTCCCGAACCGCGCTTGGCGGGTCGCTCCGATCCTGTCACGCCGGCCACCTTCCGATGTCTCTTGCGGACTGCCTCGCAGGTCCGTGCCGCTGGGCGGCTAGCCTAGCAGTGGCGCTGACCACCCGCCGTCTGCCCGGCGTGACGGCCCGATGCGCGTCTCACCTGGGATCGGTGGTCAGCACGGCGGCATAGACAGCCCTGGTCTCCCGGGCCACGTCGGCCCACGTGCGTTGCGGTCCGTCGGCTCGCTGGCGGGCACGACGCGTCACCTGGCGTGCGACAGAGCCGCCCTCCCACATGGCACGGAGGGCCGTGGCCAGTCGAGCAGGGTCCGCCGGCTCCACGATGATGCCCGCCGCTCCGACGGTCTCGGGCAGGGCCCCGACCCGGCTGCAGATGACCGGGATGCCCACGGCCAGTGCCTCGGATGCGGCGAGCCCGGTACCGTCGCTGAGCGCCGGCTGGACGTGCGCCACGGCGCCCGCCTGGAGAGCGGCGAGGTCGCGAGCGCCCAGCTGCGGGGTCAGGCGGATGAGATCCGCCACGCCCGCCCTGCGGGCGGAGCGAGCCACCGCCGGTGAGTCCTCGTGACCATCCCCTGCCGCACCCGCCAGCACGACCACCGGCGGCCACGGCCGCGCCTTGTCTCGTGCCCGCCGGTTCCTCCCTCCGGTCCGGTCCACGGCGGCCGGAACGGAGGCCGTCTGCTCCCTCAGGGCGGCCAGCGCAGCGAAGAGCGTCGCCAGATCCTTGCGGGCGTCATACCGACCGGCGAAGACCAGATAGCGCGGCGGCAGGTCGAAGCGCGCGCGCAGCACGGCGGATCGCTCCGGGTCTGCGGCCAGCGGGCGGAAGGCCGGATCAACGGCCAGCGGCACGACGGCCAGCCGCTCCTCCGGCAGGTGCAGCAAGCGCCGCGCAGCTTCAGCCGTGGCCCCCGAGGCGACGATCACTCGCGCCGCGTCGCGCAGGTTGCGTGCCCGCAGACGGTGACCGAAGCGGGCCGCCGTAGTCGCCGCGTACCGCTGCGGCAGCTCCCATGGGGCAAGATCGAGGAGCGTTGCCACGACCGGCAGTCCCGAGGCGATGGGCACCGCTCCGCCCGCCGTGTGATACAACGTGCCGGCGGCTCCGGAGTCCTCCGCCCCAGCCGCCACGCCCACCTCCGCGCCGCGTAGGAGGAACGCATCGAGCGTCAGACCCGCCGAACGAAAGAGCCGCGAGGTGGGCGGTAGGTGGCGTCGTGCCGCGACCGGGAGGCCAGCCGCTTCCAGGGCCGCCGTCGGGTCGTCGCGGATGCCCCGCAGCACGAAGGCGAAGGACTCGCCCGGCACCGGGTCAGCGGCGAAGGCCTTCAGAAGTCGGTCGAGATACGCAGCGGTGATGGGCGCGCGATGCCGCTCCTGGAGCGGGCGCACGTCCATGACGACCCTCGCCCCAGCTGGATCGATCCGAGGCGGGGCGGGCGCGTCGCCCCACGACATCAGCTTCCCGGCGTCCGTCGCGGCGACCGGCCCCGGAACTCGTCCCAGCGCAGCCGCAGCACGACCAGCAGCGCCTCGACGATGATGCGCCGCGACATCTTGCTCTCCCCCTCTGCGCGATCGGTGAAGATGATGGGTACCTCCACGATGCGCAGGCCGCGCCGATCAGCCAGGTAGGTCATCTCGATGGAGAACACGTAGCCCCCCGAGTGGAGGCGATCCCAGGGCGTCGTGGCCAGGGCATCACGTCGCCACACCTTGTAGGCGCCGGTCAGATCGTTCGTGCTGAGCCGCAGGACGCTGCGCGCGAAGAGCGATCCGCCGCGCGAGACCACTCGCCTCAGCAGGCCCCAGTTCCGCACGCCACCACCCTTGACATAGCGCGACCCGATGACGACATCCGCGCCGCCGGGCTGGGCTGTGCCCAGTCCGCCTTCGAGCGTTCCAAGCAGCGCCGGCAGGTAGGACGGGTGATGGGACCAGTCGGCGTCCATCTGGACGATGCGCTCCGCGCCGGCGGCAAGGGCCACCCCGAAACCATCCACGTAGGCCTTGCCAAGTCCCTGCTTGGCACGGCGGTGTCGGACACGGATCCGCGCATCGGCGGCCGCCAGCTCGTCAGCCAGCCTTCCTGTGCCGTCGGGTGAGGCATCATCCACGACCAGCACGGTCGCCTCCGGGATCCGCTCCAGGATGGCGGCGGTCATACCCACCAGGTTGTCCGCTTCGTTGTAGGTGCGCAGCACGACCCAGGTCTGGGAGCCAGGCGGGTTCATCGGCGCCAGTCTAGCCGTCAACGGCGTGCTCTCCAGCCCCGGCTGGCGAAGTGCGCCGGCTCGAATAGTAGCCACAGGCGGGTATCGAAACGAGCCCGGTCCAGGGGATCGGGCTCGTTCGGACCGTGACCGGTCTGCGCCGGTCGGTGCGCTACTCGAGAGTGAAGACGTAGGTCTGCTGCTGCTTGCCACCGCCCGTATCGGTGCCCAAGACCTTGATCTTCACGGGTCCTGGCGTGCCACCGGACTTGAGGGTGATGGTGAACTTGTTCAGCTTGGGCGAGTACCTGACGGGGTAGCCGGTGTACATCGGCAGGCCCGGCTGGCGGATCTCGATGCGGGGCCACCCGGTGAGGGGCTCGGCGCTCTTGATGGTGAAGGTGACCGTGGTCCCGGCGGGACCGCTCCAGACGGGCGCCGTCACGTTGAAGGGCATCACGTGCACCGTCAGTCGATGGCTGTAGGTGCCAGCCTCCGTCGTCGCGGTGACGATCGCCGAGTAGACCCCGTTGGGGACGTAGCTTCCCTGCTCATCCCGGCCGTCCCAGACGACGACCTGCGGACCGACCGAGGCGGGCTGCGCGGAGAGGAGCGCACGCACCGGCGTGCCGGACGCATCGACCACCGACCACGAGAGGGTCGCGGCCCGCTCCAGTGTGACGGTGAGCTTGGTGGAGGCAGCGAGGCTATCGCCGTCCTTGGCGTAGAAGTGGGCCGGCTTGGCCTTAGGTGACTTCATGGACGTGAGGACCTTGACCGGGGCGGAGACCTCTAGGCCCAGGTTGGTGGCCCGATCCTTGGGCGTGACGGCCACGACGTAGCGACCCTCGGGCACGAAGGCACCGTCGTCATCCCGACCGTCCCAGGTCGTGGAGGCAGCGTCGCCCTCGGTCCAGGACGTGAAGCGCCGTACGGTCATGCCGTCCGCGTCGCGGATGGCGAACTGCAGATAGGCGGGCTCTGAGACGGTGTGGTTCAGCCTCATGGTGTCGCTGATGCCGTCGCCGTTGGGAGTGAAGGTGGGCGGTGCGCTGTCGCCTACGGGCAGGGTATCGGCGGCCTGCACGCCGGCCAGGCTGGTGACCTCGGGAGCCACCACATCGTCCTCGTGGCCGACCTCCGGCGCGTCACCGCGCCAGGTGTCGGTGGTCATCCCGAGCTCACCGGAGAGTGCTCGGTAGTAGTCCCTGGTCTCCGGTGTGCTGCCTTTAGGGTCCAGCAGCATCTGCGCTCCCGCCGTACGCGTGGACTCTTCGTAGATCGGGCTCGTGCCGACCCAACCGCTGGAGCTGTACCCGGGCTTGGTACTGTTGAGGCGAAAGATATCTTCCATGCTCAGGCCGGGCGTCATCAGAGCGGCCGCGTAGTTCACGTACTGCCTGGGCCCCAGGGCGAATACGGTGCTGCCGCCCACTGCGTCGGCGAGGAAAGCAGCCGCGAAGTTATCGACCCGCTGGAGGGCCACGCTTAGTGTCGGAACGGGTTGAGACTCCTCACCGTTGCCCGAGGCATAGCAGGCGCGGTAGAGGACGACCACGGCGTTGGGTGCCAAGCGCATGCTCTGGCGGATCTTGTCGCCGCCGTAGTAGGTCACGGATGACGAGGATCCGCCGGCTGTGCCGTTCAGCCCGAAGCCGTTCTTGGTGGTCTCCTGGAACGGCGCATATGGGCTGGGCCAGCCGTTTCCGTGGCCGAAGTAGACGACCAGGTTGGCGCTCTCCGTGGCGTTCTTGACAGCGGTCCAGGTCGCGTAGGGGTGGAATACGCGGGTGACCGCCATCCCCGCCGCTTCGGCCTGATCGGCGAACTCCTCGCCTTGGGCCAGGAATTCGGAGGTCGAACTATGGGTGGGGCCGACGATGATGACGGCCTTCAGAGGCGTCGCGGGCTCATCCGCGGCCCGCACGGTGGCGGTGAAGTTGGCCGCGCTGGACGCGATGAGGATGGCGACCAAGGTGGCCACGATGAGGACGCTGCGCAGCGCAGCATCGCGGGCATAGCCGAGGGCGGTAGTGTGGTACATGCAGCGACTCCGGTGACGAGACTTCGACGTGGCTGGGGGGCACGTCTTTGGGCTTCACCGGAAGACTGGTTCGTGAGGGGCTCCGCGGAAATGCCGAGATGGTCCCGATCGCTCTGGTCACATAGGTGCGCGAACGCCGACCGCTCGTCGTCACCAGATCACACCACAGGAGCCGTGGGCGTGGCTGTTCGATGGGATCGGGTGGCGATCGGTGTGGTGCGGAGTGGCCAAGGGGGATGGCCCTTGGGTACTGGTACCCGGACATGGCAGAACGCCCATCCCGCGTGGGATGGGCGTCTGTGCCGTTGCTCTTGGCTGCGCCCGACGGTGCGGGCGAGCGGTCTCCCTTAGCTGGGGCCGCTTAGATGGGGCCGCTGCCGGTGCGGCGGTTGCCGGTGACCATCCCATACACGACGACCACGATCACCGCGCCGACGACGGCAGCGATGATCGACATGATGTTGATCTGGTCGCCGCCGCCCGTCGGATTGCCGATGCCGAGCAGACGGAAGAGGAAGCCGCCGACGAACGCGCCGATGATCCCCAGGATGATCTTGCCCACGACCCCCAGCCCCTCGTCTCCTTTGACGAGCATGCCGGCGATGTAACCGGCGATCGCGCCCAGCACGATCCACGCGATGATGTCGATGATCATGTGTTCTGCCTCCCAAGCGGCCCCGTGAACGCCAAATTGCGTCCCTTGACTGACGCGACCGACCGTGAGTGTCCGCAGCGAGACCGTCAGGCGGGGCAAGGCTGGCGCCGGTCTGCGTTACAGATGCGTCACATAGGGCGCTCGGGTGGGACGCTCCCTCCCATCACGGCTCCGGTGAGGACTCCTCCGGAGACGGGGCGCCCTCGTCCGGTTCGCCGCTGGCCAGGGGCCACGGGCTGCCGTCGGGGCTTGCGTCCAGCCCCTCGCCCGGGCGGTCGTCCAGGCCCTCGGCCGGGGCCGACTGGAAGTCCGTGATGACCAGCGCGTACTCGAGCTTCTCCAGGGTCGCGGCCGGTTGGAGCATGGCCGTCTGGACCACGGTGTTGGGATCCGTCCGCACATCCACCACGCGCCCGATGAGCAATCCGCGCGGGAAAGGCGAGCGGATGCCGTCGCCCAGATCGAGCCCCGCGGTCACCACGCGGTCGCCCACCACGACCGCGTCCGTCGTGGGGATGTTGATCATGGCCAAGGGCCCCGACAGGCGCCCATCTACCTCCCCTGTGGCCCGGCTGCTCTCGATCAGCCCGATGACCACGGAACGCGTGTCGTTGAGCAGCAGCACGACACTGCGGTTGGCGGCCGCCTCCATGACCGATCCGATGAGCGCTCCTTCACCGGCCAGCACTGGATCGCCCACCGCGACACCATCCTCCGTCCCGCGGTCCAGGACGACGATCCGCTCTGTGGGCGAGATCTGGCGGCCGATGACCTCCGCGGCCAGCGTCTCGTAGTCGAGCGAGGCTCGGACGCCGAGCAGGCGCGTCAGCTGCTCGTTCTGGAGTCCCACGCTCTCCAGCCGGCGCGTTTCCGCCTCCAGCTGCTGGACTCGCGTGGCCAGCGCCTGGTTGTCCCGCCGCAGCTGTTCGATCTGGCTGATGGTGGAGAAGATCGAGGCGACCGAGCGCGTGGCGCCGGTCAGCGCGGACTGGATGGGCGAGACGGCGAAGCTTAGTCCCTGTCGGATCTCCATCATTGGCGCGGTGTTGCTGGCCCCCAGCAGGAGCAGGCACAGGGCGACGAGCAGCGCGTAGATGATCGCGCGCCGACGAGTGGTCCGGGAATCGCGGCTCTGGACCATGGCGGGCGGCGGCCGCTCAGCGAGGCGAGCGCGAGTAAATTTCGGTCACCAGCATGCGCTCCATCACTTCCAGATCCTCGAGCACCATACCGGTGCCGCGTGCCACGCAGGTCAGCGGGTCCTCCGCGATGTGCACGGGCATCTGGGTAGCTTCCGCCACTCGTCGGTCCAGGCCAAGCAGCAGCGCACCGCCGCCGGCCAGCACGATGCCCTGGTCCATGATGTCCGCCACCAGCTCCGGCGGCGTCTCCTCGATGGTGTCCCTGATGGTGTCGACCAAGCGCCCGACGGAGGACTCGAGCGCCTCGCGGATCTGCTCCGCGGTGATCTCCACGGCCCGTGGCAGCCCCGTCAACAGATCCCGGCCGCGCAGCGTGACGCGCTGCTCGTCGTGGGCGCCGGGATAGGCCGAGCCGATGGCGATCTTGATCTCCTCCGCCGTCCGCTCGCCGACCAGCAGGTTGTACTCGCGTCGGCCGTAGGCGATGATGTCCTCGTCGAGCTCATCGCCGCCGATGCGGATGCTGCGGCTGACCACGATGCCGCCCAGGCTGATGACCGCGACCTCCGTGGTACCGCCACCGATATCCACGATGAGGCTGCCGGTCGGCTCCGCCACGGGCAAGCCGGCACCGATGGCTGCGGCCATAGGCTCCTCGATGAGGCGTGCCCAACGAGCGCCCGAGTTGAGAGCCGCCTCCCGGACTGCGCGCTTCTCCACCTCCGTCACGCCCGACGGGATGCCCAGCAGCATGCGTGGTCGGGGGATGAGTCCCACGCGATCGTGCACCTTGTGCACGAAGTACTTGATCATCTGCTCGGTCACGTCGAAGTCGCTGATGACGCCGTCGCGCAGCGGCCGCACGGCGATGATGCTGGCCGGTGTGCGTCCCATCATGCGCTTCGCCTCAGCCCCCACGGCGAGCACCTTCTTGGTGCGCGCGTCGATAGCCACCACGCTGGGCTCGGAGATGACGATGCCCCGGTCGCGGACGTGGACCAGGGTGTTGGCCGTGCCCAGGTCTATCCCGATGTCCCGGGAGAACATGCCGAGGAATGCGTCGAGCACGATGGCGGGTTCTCCGGGGGAGCAGCGCTCCCAGGGCCGACGCGCCGGTGGTGACTGCCGAGCGTCAGGGGTTGGTGAGTGTCGCGGTGGCTTCGCGTCGCCCCTTGCGAGCCGGCGCGGGGCCGAGCGAGTATACCCGCGTACCTGCCGCGGTCCGGGCCTAGCCTCTGGTCCAGCCGGGAGGGACGTGGGGTCGGCTGCTCGTGCCCGTCCGTGGTGCGGGTCTACGGTTCGCGGGTGGTGCGACTGCGGCTCCATCCCACCGGAGATCGAGCGCCGATCCGGCGGTACCGGGAGCATCCAGCTCGGATCAGGGCGGGATTCGGCGACCCCGGGAAAGGCTCGACCGGAAAGGCCGGCCGTCCGCCGACCGCGGTGGGAACGGGATGCGCGGACACGGGTCGTCGACCGACGATCCCGTCGATCGGCCCTGAGCCGGAGGACCGAGGGTCCCCAGACCGGGCCGACCTCGGTCGGATGGGGCGCACGGTGCACCACGCACGCGCCATGCACACGGGCTCTACAACGCGCGAACGCGCGGTCAGCGATGGCCCGACGAGTCAGCGCACTCGCGCCGGGCATAACCCGCATCGGGAAGCGCGCGTGCCGCGCGTGGCCCGCGTGCCGCGCGTGGCGCGCAGTCAGGCGGAGCGCCTCCCGGAGATCTCGCCGATCTCATCTCCAACGCCGTCCGCAGGAGGACGCGACCCACGTGCGGTAAGGGAGCCATCGGTCCGAGATGGCGATCAGCGCGTGGTCGGAGGGTTCCGGCCGGCCGTAGGCACGGGCGATGGCCCGACGCAGTCGGGGCTCCGCCATCGGCACCGCGTCCGGCTCGCCGGCACCGCGCAGCAGGACGAGCTCGGCCGAGAACGGGCGTATCCCCGAGATCGATCGGAACTCGGTGAGTGCCTCGTTCGTGGGCAGTGACCGGATCAGCTGACGCCACCCGGGCGGTCGAACGGGATGCCGCGGTCGCGCAGGCTCACGTAGGCATCGTGCCCGATGATCAGGTGGTCGAGCACCGCCACGTCGAGCAGCCGCCCGGCAGCGACCGCCTCCGCCGTCAGATGCAGGTCGTCAGGACTGGGCTGCGGGTCGCCCGAGGGGTGATTGTGGACGACGATCAGGCCCGCCGCGTGCTGGCGGACTGCATCGCGGAATAGCTCGCCGACGCGCACCAGAGCGGTAGAGACATTGCCCACATACACCGTCTGGATGCCCAATACCGAGTTCTTCGCGTTGAGCAGCACGACCCTCAGCTCCTCACGCTCGAGGCGACCCATCTGGAGGATCAGGCGGTCGGCCAGGTCGCGCGGCGAACGGATCGACCAGCGACCGGCCGGCCAGTCGGTCAGCGCGCGGCGACCGAGCTCGAAGGCCGCGGTCAAGCGAGCCGCCCGCGCCGGTCCGATCCCCGCCAATGCCTCGAGCTCTCGAGGAGCTGCTCGAGCCAGTCCGTCCAGTCCATCGAGTCGAGCCAGCGCCTCGGCCGCCATATCGATGGACGAAGCGCCCGGGCTGCCGGAACCCCAGACCAGGGCGATGAGCTCCGAGGCCGACAGCCCGGCGGCCCCCCGCACTGCGAGCCGCTCGCGCGGTCGCTCGGCGAGAGGCAGCTCCCGGATCGATCGTCGAGCCATCTCTTGGGTCATCTGGTGTCCGCGAACCTCCTGGGATCGATGCCGGGATGGAAGGGCTTTCGAGCCCGAACGACGGAGCCCGCCGATTTCCCCGCCGTCCGGACCCGAAAGCCTGCGCATCGTACGAAGGGC
Source organism: Chloroflexota bacterium (assembly GCA_013813905.1). Classification (GTDB taxonomy): domain Bacteria; phylum Chloroflexota; class Limnocylindria; order Limnocylindrales; family CSP1-4; genus Palsa-1032. The sequence goes on along the minus strand of JACCQX010000095.1, from coordinate 1,830 downwards.
GCCTCTACGGACCCTTCGCCCGCCCTTCTCTGCGGATTGCGTCACGTCGAGCGCCTCGGCAGAGGCCCTCAGCCGGCTCCGGACACGGACCGCCCCACGAGGTAAAGCACCAGCCCCAGGCCGTTGTAGGCCACGTGCCCCGCGATGGCCGCCACCATCCCACGCTGCAGGAAGAGCACGCCGAGCACCGTACCCACGGGCAGGATCACTGCGAACTGGATGAGCGCCTGAGCCAGCCCGACTCCGATCTGGCCAGGCTCCGCCTCCACGTTGGCGATGTGGACGACGGCGAAGAAGAGCGACGCCCGGATGAGTGCCCGGCGCGGTCCCAGGTCGCGCAGCCAGGCTGTCAGCGCGAAGCCGCGGAAGAACAGCTCCTCACCGATGGGCGCCAGGATGGCTGCCGCGAGGAGGATCAGGATGCGGTCACCGCTGGTCGCGGTGTCCGGCAGGATCTGCGCCGGCAGCACGCCCAGGAGCTGAGACAGGATGGCTGCCAGGAGCAGGGCCAGCAGCAGCGTGGGCACCATCAGGGCGAGGGCATAGCCCATGTCGCCGACCAGCCGCGCTGGCCCGTAGCGGCTGCCGACCGGCCAGCCTAGCCAGCCCATCTCCGACCAGCGCAGGGCGCCACTTCGCACCACGAACAGTGCGACCACCAGCAGGTACGTGAGGGCGACGACGCCCAGGGCGACGAGGAATCCCAGCGGCTCGTCCGAACGGACGCCCAGAAGCCCCAGGAGCGCGGCAAGACCGGTGCTCAGGCACAGGACGATCCCGAAGAGGATCAGCGTGGATGGTCCACGGTACGCATGCGGCGCCCGCCCGGCGCGGGCCACCAGCTGGTACCCCGCCGCGACGCTCAGGCCGATGGTCAGGACGAAGATGCCGATGAGCGCGATGAGCGGCGCCACGGACGGCGACCCGGATAGCAGCGCGACGGCGACCATGGCCAGGCCGGCAACGCTGCCCAGCCAGCCGATCAGGTAGAGCGAGGGCGCCGGACGCCCTTCCAGCGAGAACGTGCGGCCGCCGGGCGGACCGGGTGGCGGCGCACCGGGCGACGGATCGTCAGCGGCCGGAGGACCATCATCAGCCGGGGCGGCGCGCAGGTCCTCCTCTGTCGCGACGTCGCCGGGCGGCGGCTCGTCGACCGGTATCACCAGGACGCCCCACTCGTCGCGCGACTCGTCGCCGGGACGGTCCGGGCGGTCGGTCAACGCTCTCCGGTGGCCGGCTGACCGGGTACCGGCCGCTCCGCATAACCCTCAGCGGGTCGTGTCGGGATGGCCGGCAGCGTCTCGTCTCGCTGGCCGCGACCCGTCCGCTGGGCCAGCGGCCGGCCGACCGGTGCCGGGACGGCGACTTCCTGCAGAAGCTCGGGACGCTCGAAGTCCTTGCCGCACCAGGCGCAGAGTGACCACTCGAGTTCCACCAGGCGGCTGCAGTTGGGGCAGACCCGACGCAATCGGTTGCGGCAGGTGGGGCAGATGATCCAGTCGGCGTGGACCTGGCGGCTGCAGTTGGCGCAGTGGGGCTGCGACTCGATCTCCACGAGCATGGCCTCTTCCGCCAGGGCTCGCTCGTTGGCCTCCGAGACGGTGGTCCCGGGCCGCAGGATCCGGTAGATGATCACGCCGAAGAGGAAGAGCAGCGGCGTGAACAGGATGATCAACGCCGCGGCGAGATAGGGCGCGATCGGATTCGTGGTCCGCTGGCTCAGGTCGCGATAGGCCCAGAAGGCCGTGGCCAGCCAGATGAAGACGATGTAGATGCCGATGACCTGAAGGCCGAGGCGCACCGCGGGGTTCTCGAAGATCTTGCCGATCT
>JACCQX010000090.1 GCA_013813905.1 Chloroflexota bacterium | reverse complement strand
TGACGGCCAAGGCCAGGCTCGAGGAGGTCCGCCTGCCGGAGTTCGGCATGCCGGACGCGATGCCCGCGATCCCGGCTGCGGTGTACGCGGCACGCCTGGAGCGGCTGCGGGAGCGCGCCGATGAGCGGGGCTACGACCGCCTCGTCGTCTATGCCGACCGCGAACACGCCGCGAACCTGGCGTACCTCACCGGATTTGACCCGCGCTTCGAGGAGGCCGTGCTGATCGTGGGACCGGCTGCGGAGCCCGCCATCCTCGTCGGGAACGAGTGCTACGGGCTGGCCGCTGCTGCGCCGCTAGAGATGAGACGGCACCTGTTCCAGGAGTTCAGCCTGCCCAGCCAGCCACGTGACCGTTCGCGGTCGCTGGCGACCATCTTGGGCGACGAGGGCATCGGGCCTGGCAGCCGGGTCGGCGTGGTCGGCTGGAAGACCTACGCGGACCGAGACATGATGGACGCGCCGGCATACCTCGTCGACGAGCTTCGCCGACTCAGCGGACCATCGGGCGCGGTCGAGAACGCCACCGATCTCCTGATCGACGCTGCGGAAGGGCTGCGAGTGGTGAACGAGGTCGACCAGTTGGCGATCTTCGAATGGGCCGCCTGCCAGACGTCGGAGGGACTGCGGCGCCTGCTGTTCGGCCTGGAGCCCGGCATGAGCGAGCGGGAAGCCGTCCGGTTGCTGGACTGGGACGGCACGCCCCTTTCCTGTCACCTGATGCTGTCGAGCGGGCCACGCGCGTCCTTCGGACTCCTGAGTCCCACCGATCGGCGGATCGCGCAGGGCGACCGCTTCACGGTCGCGTTCGGCATCTGGGGTGCACTCAACTGCCGGGCCGGCTTCGTCGTCCGCGATGGCTCGGAGCTGCCGGTGACGATCGGCGACTACGTGGAGCGATTGGTGGCGCCCTATTTCGAGGCCGTTGCGGAGTGGTACGGCGCGCTCCGCATCGGCCAGACTGGCGGCGTGCTCCAGGGGATCATCGACCGACACCTCGGCGATCCCTTCTTCGGCATCTTCCTGAACCCGGGCCACCAACTCCACATCGATGAGTGGGTGAACTCGCCCATCTCGCCCGGCTCCACGATCGTGCTGCGCTCCGGGATGGCCTTCCAGGTCGACATCATCCCCGCCACCGGGACCGACTACTTCACGACCAACATCGAGGACGGCGTGGCGCTCGCCGACGAGCCGCTCCGCCGCGCCCTGGCGGCTGCCTATCCGGCCGCCTGGGATCGGATCCAGTCGCGCCGCCGCTTCATGGCCGGCGCTCTCGGTATCGAGCTCCACCCCGACGTGCTGCCGTTGTCGAACCTCCCGGCCTACCTGCCGCCGTTCCTGCTCCGAGCGGACCGCGCGATGACGCTGGCGAATGGCGGTCGCGCCTCTACACTCGCGTGAAGTCGCCACATGCCTCTCGTGGAGAAGGAGGATCAGAGCATGGACCAGGCAGCCGTTCGTGAGCACGCTCAGACGCATTGCGACGCTCTTCTGGCGGGCGACGTCGATGCTGCCGCAGCCGAACTCAGCGAGGAGCTGCGCTCGAACATCGGCCCGCTCCTGGCACAGTTGCCGCTGCCGCTGACGGAGGCCACCGTCGAGTCGATCGAGCAGGGCGGCACTGCATTCATCTGCGTCCTGAGGCTGGTCGGCGAGAGCGAGGAGATCCGTCTACAGACGCGCTGGAAGGAGCGCGACGGGCGGCCGACCATCGTGGAGGCCAGCCGCATCAGCGACGCGACGCCCGAAGTGGGCGCCGCGGTCCCGGGCAGCGAGGAAGCCGAGGAGGACTCCGGCGCGGGATGAACCCCGCTGTGACCGGTGAGGTGACGCACGCGCGTCAGTCGTTAGTCCCCATCAGGTCAGAGCGGATAAGGCCGCGAACCGCCTCGACGGCGACGCGGATGGTGTCATCCATGGGAATCTCCGGGCCGAGGTGGTGCCCGGCGTACTGATTGTCGGAGACCTGCACCACGCAGCCGGCGCGCAGCCCTTTCCAGGCGGCGATCACGAAGAGCGCTGCCGCCTCCATCTCCGAGGCCAGCACTCCCGCCTGCCGGTAGGCGCTCCAGCGGCGCGTCAGCTCGTCAGCGAGCGGCATCGAGCCCGCTCGGATCTCGGCGTAGAAGGCGTCCTTGGACTCGATGATGCCGGTCCGGTGCGGCAAACCCAGCTGGCCGCTGGCAGCGACCAGCGCATTGACTACAGCCAGGTCCGCCACGGCCGGAAACTCGAGCGGCAGATACGCGCGCGAGGTGCCTTCATCCCGAACGGCGCCGGTCGCGATGACTATCGAGCCCACGGCCAAGTCCTCTTGAAGCCCGCCTGACTTACCCACCCTGATGAACGTGTCGGCTCCGATGGCAGCCAGCTCCTCCAGCGCGATGGCCGCCGATGGCGCACCGATGCCGGTGGAGCAGACCGAGACCGGTTCGCCCTCGAGCGATCCCGTGAAGACGACGTACTCGCGGTTCCGGGCTACCTCGCGGGCGTCGTCGAGGTACGCGGCGATCATCGGCACGCGACCGGGGTCTCCGGGGAGGAATACGTAGCGGCCGACATCGCCAGGCTGGCAGGCGATGTGGTACTGCTTTCCTTCTCCGCCCAGGTCTCGCCCGTGCTGTCCAGCCATCTCAGACACGACTCCTCCCGACTCAGAACGACTCCGCTTGAGCGACCGAGCGCTCGACATGGGTGGCCAGCGCATAGGCGGTCGCCACGGCCTCCTCTGGCGTGTCCGCGAAGCGGATCTCCACGATGGAGCGCTCGTCCAGATACCGGCCATCCACCAGTCCCGGACCGATCCGGTCGGCCCAACCGCCCGTTCCGCGCAGGATGACCACCGGCCGTCCGACCTGGTATGCGATGGCCAGCTCCATGAGCGTCCCGGCGCCACCGCCGATCATCACGAGGGCATCGCACCCTCGACCATCGATCAGGTTGCGCGCCGTCCCCAGGCCGGTCGTGAGCGCCACGTCGATCCAGGCATTCGCCGCCGACCGGTCCAGTCCCGGCAGGATCCCGATGGTCAGGCCCCCGGCGCCCTTGGCACCTCGCGATGCCGCCTCCATCACGCCCGTGGTCCCGCCGCTCACCAGCGCCGCTCCGTGCTCGCCGATGAGCCGTCCCACGGCTTCCGCGGCGGCCAGGGTCTCGGCCGGTACCACGTCGTCCGGCGACTGCTGTGCCCGCCCGATGACGCCGATAGTGATCACCGTCTCACTCCGTGTCCGCCGCTGGACACCTGGCGGATCCGCCCCATCAGGTCCACGCGGCGCGCGATAGCCGCTGACCGCTCCACGACAAGGACGCTAGCAGCGGTGGGCTGCTCGACGACGAATGAGGCGGAGATGGTCCCGAACGCGGCAGCTTGAACGGGGTCGCCGGTCTCGTGCAGGCCTACCAGGAAGCCGCCGCAAAATGCATCGCCGGCGCCGGTCGGATCGATCGCCGCCGCCGGGTACGCCGGGATGTGCCACGTGGCACCCTCTGCGGTGCGCACCAGGCAGCCGGCGTCGCCGAGCTTGATCACGACGTGTCGAGCGCCGAGGGCCTGGAAGTCACGCGCCGCCTCCGGGGCCGATCGGTCCGGACGAAGTCGTCGTGCGTCATCCTCACTGGGCAGGAAGGCGTCCACGTCCTCCAGCAGGCCATCCGCGGGCTCCTGGCCAGCCGCTACGTGCCACGCATCCAGCGTGATGCGCAGGTCCGGCCGAGACTCTCGCAGAGCGCGGGCGAGTGACGCTTGGCTCTCCCAGCGAAGTTGAGGTAAGTGGGCTCCCGAGAGATCCGCCATCCAAGGCGCTGGGATATCCGACGGCCGCGGCGTGAAGGCGAGGTACCGGTCCTCCTCGTGGGTATCGTCCACGAACACTGAGCGCTCTTCCGCCGGGATCGCGGCCAGGACCTCGGGTGCCAATCCATGGGTGCGACTCCCATCGCGTCGGTACGCGAAGGCCACGTGCAGGCCGGGTTGGTCGAGTCTGGGATGCACACCACTGAGCGCGATACCCGCGTCCTCAAAAGGCTGAAGGCAGTCCTCCGGATAGTCGGACCCGGCGCGTGTGACGATGCCCACGCGCCGCTCCCAGATGGCCATGCCGGCCGCCGCGTAGAGGGCGTTGCCGCCGCAGACGCTCGCGAAGCGATCCCCGGAGGCCGTCACGACGCTGTCCAGCGTCAGACACCCGAGCACGGCGAAGACGGGCGCTGCCATCCCTACCGAACGGCCTCCGGTGGCCCTGGCTGCACCCGACCGGCAGCCTCCACCAACGACTCCACACGCGCCTGGTCGACCGGCGCGGTCAGGCTCCCGGCTCGCAGGTAGCGGCCCACGATCAGCCCGTCGGAGCCATCGAGCGCGCGTCGCGCTGTGGCCGGTTCGACGCCACCGCCCAGGATGAGGGGCACGGACAC
>JACCQX010000068.1 GCA_013813905.1 Chloroflexota bacterium | reverse complement strand
GGCTGCCACCGGAATGTCTCAAGCAGTTCGGTCGCGTGGTTCGAGGACGATGACGGGCGTCTCCGTGGACCGCCGGCCGGCATAGCCGTCGAGCTGCGGTCCCACCGCGACCCAGCGCTGCCACAGTCGATCACGCTCTTTCCCCGCGGCCCGGAACGCGTGCACCGGGTATGGATGCTGGCCCGCCAGGCGAACGATGGCATCCGGCTGCGTCTCGAGATTGAGCCACCACGAGGGGTGGCCCTCCTGCCAGCCGTTCATCGCGAGGACGACGAGATTGGAGCCATCCTCGACGTAGCCGAGGATGACGCTGCGTTCTTGCCCGGACTTCCGGCCGACGGTCGTCAGGCGCAGGGCGCCCCAGCCGCGCTTGTTCGACGTCGTCCACAGGAAGCGGCCGCCACTGAGTCTGTAGAGGGCGCGATGAACGCGCCAAGCCGCGTGCACGAACCACCGCGGCGGGCCTTTCGGCGGTCGCGTCACCTCGGTGCCCATGGCCAATACCTCCTCGGGACTGGCGCCGCCGCGACCATACGCTGCGTCCGCACGGTGCGACACGGTCAACCGTGGGGAGCTCGCTGTTGGAGCAGCGTGAACCCTCTGATACCGGCTGCCCAACTACGGTCCTTCGCCGCAAGGTCCGTGTGGTGACCGGCTGGCAGCGCCGATCTGGCGGTGCCAGGTGGTGGAGCGACTTGCGGATACGCCGCGAGGCGGACGGAACCGCCGGTGGGGAGGACGGCCGAGCACCGCTCGCTCATCTCGGTTCCGTCTACGGGCCCGGGTTTAAGGGTTCGCACGCGGCTGCCGATGTCGAGTGCTTCGAAAGTGGTGATGGCGGCGTCACGCCGGTCGCAGTGGGGGTGCCGGGAAGGCCGGGATTTCCGCACAGGCCAGGAGCGTCTGCAGCGCATCGGCCAGTTCGCGGTCGACATCCGTCGACGGCCACCGACACCACCGCTCATGTGGTTGTTCGGGCGGCGTTGGCGAGGAGCGGGATCGACCTGGACGACGACCGTCCGACCGTGCATCATGCGGCGACGGGCGTTGCGGGTCGCGCTCGTAGGGACGGCCGAGAACGATGGCGAACGTGTTGGTGTGGGCGTCAGGGCTCGCTGGGATGTTCCTCGCAACCTGGTGGGCTTGGCGCTGGCGGCGGCTGCCGGTCGTGACCGAGCGGCCGGCGCCGAGCAGTCGCGGTCAGGCGGCGCTGGAGGGCCTCCGGACGGTCGCGCTGTCGTTGTGGGCTGGCCTCGCCGCCGGGTTGCTGGTTCCGGGCCTTGGCGGCCGGCTGCTCATGCGGATCACGGCAGCGACGTCCCCACCCGAGGCGCAGGGCCGGCTCACCGATGCGCAGGAGAGGGTCGGCGAGATCACGCTCGAGGGCACGATCGAGTTCCTGGTGTTCGTGGGGCTGTTCGGTGGGGTGCTCTACGGGCTGGCGCATCCCTTCGTACGCGCGCTGCTGCCTCGCCGCGCCGGCCCCGCGGGCGTCGTCGTCGCGATGGTGTTGCTGGGCACCGTGGGGGTGTCTGACCCCATGTCACCCGACAACAGCGACTTCGCGCTGCTGACGCCCGTGTGGCTGGCCGTCGCGCTAATCATCCTGGTCACCGCTGTCTTCGGCGTGGCCTACATAGGGTTGGCCGCGCGACTCGAGCAGGCCGTCCCACGACTCAGCCGCCGTCCATCGACCTGGCTTGCGCACCTACCGCTGGCCCCCGCCTTTGTCCCGCCGATCACCGCCGTGGCCGTCGTGGTGGCGGCCGGCCGAGCTCTGCTTCACGGCCGCCCATCGCCCTGGGCGTGGCCACGGTTGCAGCTTGCCGCGACCACCCTGGTGGCCGCGGCCGTTGCCGTGGCCACGGTCCGGAGCCTCCTGGCAGCCGGCGAGATTCTGGGCGGCTGACGGCTCACCTTGGGGGGAATCAACCCACCGCCCGAGGGCGCGGTCTAACGCCGCGTCCCGCGCCGGGTGCGCTCCTCGGCCATTGAGCTAGTCGCGATAGCCATGCCACGAATGGATTGCGATGCTCGAACTGATAGGCCGCGCTATCTCGTTTGGCGCCGGTCCACGAACCGATGGCTGGCTGGCCTCCGAGCGCCACACGGGATGAAAGCAAGCCCCAGTCGGCTAGGAGAACAGCGCTGATTGCCAAACGCGGTCCTTAGCTTAGCCCGCAAGGCCCCATCAAGTACCGCCGGCGAGGTAGTGGGCGATGGCGTAGGTGGCGTGACGGTTGAGCGCGTGGCGTGAGCGGTCGTAGCGACGCGTCGTCTTCGGGTCGGCGTGACGGGCGAAGTCCTGCATGTCCCGCAGCGACACCCCGGCATCCAGCCCCACGGTGATCGCGCTGTGCCGCAGCCCATGCGGGGTGAGGTGCTTGTCGAGCCCCGCGTCACGGGCGAGCGCGGCGACGAGGTACTGCACGTTGTAGGCCGTCATGCGTCTCCCGGCGGCGTTAAGCAGCAACGGCTCCTGGGTGCGGCCGTCGACGGCTGCCTCGATGGCCTGCATCGTCGGTGGTGCGAGAGCCACGACGGTGGGCTTGTCGCCCTTGGTGGTGCGCAGCGCCAGGGTGTGGTGCCAGGAGTGGCTGCCGACGTCGATGACGTCGCAGGCAATCAGTTCACCGCACCGAAGTCCGTTCGAGGAGCGCGCCGCGTATCGGATCGGACCTTGCTGTTCAGCGTCGATAGACAGATATGACGTTGCCGCTATCGGCAGTGAACGGCTCGCGGTCCCACCCACCCCAGCGCTGGTCCAGGCCCAGG
>JACCQX010000062.1 GCA_013813905.1 Chloroflexota bacterium | reverse complement strand
ACCCTGAGCGCGCCACGGCCGAGCGTGCTGCCCGCGGCGGCGCCGGGCTCGCTGGAGGTGGCCGTGGCGGCGCTGCGGGCAGGAGGCATCGTGGCGGTCCCCACCGAGACGCTCTACGGCCTGGCCGTGCTGCCCCAGGTCGAGCCACTGGCCGCCGTTCTGGCCGCCAAGCGCCGGTCGACCGACAAGGGCATCGCGCTGGCCGTGGACTCGATCGCCCAGGTGGAGGTGCTGGCGGAAGTGCCGCCCGCCGCTCGCCGCCTGGCCGAGCGCTTCTGGCCAGGGCCCCTGACGCTCGTGTTGCCGCCCCGAGCGGGTGGGCTTGGAAACCTACCCGACGCGCTCTTGGGTCCCTCCGGCGCACTCGGCTTCCGTCTGCCCGACCACCCGGTGCCCCGGCACCTGGCTGGGCGCCTCGGACCGCTGGCCCTGACCTCGGCGAACGTGAGCGGCGAGCCGGATGCACGCACCGTGGCGGAGGTCAGCGCCGCGTTCGGCCACGCGCTGGCGCTCGTGCTGGACGGTGGCCCGGTGCGTGGCGGGATCGCTTCGACCGTGGCCGCGGTCTCCGCGGATGGAGCGGTGATCATCCTGCGCGCCGGCGCACTGGACCCCGCGGATGTCCTCGCGGCGCTGGACTGAGCGAGGCGCGGGTACACTTGCGCGGGACCGAGACGCCGCAGGAGACGCCGTGATGACCGTGACCGCGCCGGCAGCGACCGGCTGGTCGACACTGGCCGAGGTGGACCCGGAACTCTGGCAGGCCATGAGCGACGAGCGCGACCGGCAGCGCGACAAGATCGAGCTCATCGCGAGCGAGAACTACGTCTTCGCCGCGGTCATGGAGGCGCAGGGTTCCTGGCTTACCAACAAGTATGCCGAGGGACAGCCCGGTCGCCGCTACTACGGCGGCTGTGAGCATGTCGACGTGGTGGAGACGCTGGCCGAGGAACGGGCCCTGGCGCTCTTTCCCGGCGCGGAGCACGTCAACGTCCAGCCACACTCAGGCGCGCAGGCCAACATGGCTGCCTACCTGTCCGTCTTGGACATCGGCGATCGCGTGCTGGGCATGGACCTGGCCCACGGCGGCCACCTGACGCACGGATCGCCCGTCAACTTCAGCGGCAAGTGGTTCGAGATGCACGCCTACGGCGTGCGCCAGGACGACCACCGCATCGACTATGACGCGCTGGAGCGACAGGCTGGGGAGATCCGGCCCAAGCTGCTGGTGGCCGGCGCCAGTGCTTATCCACGCATCATCGACTTCGAGCGCCTGGCCGCCATCGCTCAGGGCGTGGACGCGCTGCTCTTCGTGGACATGGCGCACATCGCCGGTCTCGTGGCGGCGGGCCAGCACCCCAGCCCGTTCCCGCACGCCGACCTCGTCACCACGACCACGCACAAGACCTTGCGCGGCCCGCGCGGCGGCTTGACCTTCAGCCGAGCGGAGTTCGCCAAGCAAGTCGACAAGACCGTCTTTCCGGGCATCCAGGGCGGGCCCTTGATGCACGTCATCGCGGCCAAGGCCGTGGCGCTCCTGCTGGCCGCCAGCGACGAGTTCCGCAGCGACCAGCAGCGCACCGTGGAGAATGCCCGCGTGCTGGCCGAGACCGTGATGCAGCACGGCGCGCGCGTGGTCTCCGGCGGCACGGACAATCATCTGCTGCTAGTGGACGTGACGCCCTTGGGCGTGAATGGCACCGAGGCCGAGAAGCTGCTCGACGAGGTGGGCATCACGGTCAACAAGAACGCCATCCCCTTCGACCCGCTCAAGCCCAACATCGCCTCGGGCATCCGCCTCGGGACCCCTGCCACCACGACGCGCGGCCTGGGGCCGGCTGAGATGAGCCGTGTGGGCCAGCTCATCGTGCGCGCCCTGACCTCGCGCGATGATCCGGCCGCTCTGGCGCGGATACGGAGGGAGGTGCGCGAGATCTGCGCTTCCTTCCCGGTCCCGGGTCTGCCCCAGGCGTGACCGCGGCCGCTCAGGGGGCCATCCCGTTCATCGTCGCCGCCATGGTCGCCGCGACGGCCTTGAGCTTCGTGCTCAGCCCCTTCGCCATCCGTCTCGCCCAGCGGTTCGGCGCGATCGACCTCCCCGATGCCTCGCGCCGCGTGCATCGTCAGGAGGTGCCTCGGGGCGGCGGCGTCGCCGTGGTCGCCTCATTCGTGGGCGTGGGCATCGGCGCCCTGGTCATCAACGACATGGTGGGAGCCGTCCCGGCGGTCCGCAGCCTCCCGGTGGAGCAACTGGCGGCACTCTTCGGCGGCGCCGCGCTGGCCGCCGCGCTGGGCTTCCTGGACGACCGCTATCAGCTGCGTGCCCGCTGGCAGCTGCTGATCCAGCTGTCCGTGGCCGGCGTGGCCGTGGCGGCCGGCGTCAACATCGGTTTCATCGACAACCCCTTCCAGTTCCTGGGCGGCCCCTTCGACTTCGGCATCATCGAGTTCGGCGCCGAGGTGGCCATCATGGTCACCGTGCTGTGGATCGTGGGCATGATCAACAGCATCAACTTCATCGATGGGCTGGACGGCCTGTCGACGGGCATCTCGCTCATCGCGGCGGTCACGCTGGCCATCGCGGCGCTGAGGCTCGACCTGCCCGCGGTGGCAATGCCCTGCGCCGTGCTGGCGGGAGCGCTGGCCGGCTTCCTGCCCTGGAACTTCCACCGCGCCCGCGTCTTCATCGGGACCACCGGCGTGTATGCCGTGGGCTACGCCCTGGCGATATTGTCCATCCTGGGCGTGGGCAAGGTGGCCGTGGCCATGCTCGTGCTGGGCGTGCCCATCATCGACACGTTCTGGATCATCATCCGCAGGCTTTCGGCACGGCGCTCGCCCTTCACGCCCGACCGGGG